>LKML01000052.1 GCA_001563795.1 Haloferacaceae archaeon B1-Br10_E2g22
GGTATCTGTGTCCGGTCTGTGAGGAGCCGTTTGCCGACAGCAAACAGTGTACGAACCATCTGGCGGTGACGGCGATTCTCCACGGCGACGACCACGAACGTTGGTTGACCGAGACACTCGAGGAGGCCGCAGACGAATCTCTCGACAGTTGGGAGTCGATTCCACGCGACGAACTCGCCGCGTTGGTCACCGACCATGCTGTGGAAATACCTGATCACGACCATTCGGGCGAGCACACAGCCTCTCTCGAGCCGACAACTAGCAGTCCGCTCGAGAGGGCTGCATTCACTGAACCGCCCGCCGCGCTCGAAGGACTCGATGCTGACAGTCAGGCGATTCTACGCCAGGCTCGCGAACTAACCCAGAAAATGGCCCAGCACGGTGCCGACGAAAGCGAAGAGTCCTAACAGCGCCCGTTCGTCCGGCCAGTATGGAGATCCAACGAGAGGGCTGTTACGAGCCAGAGACTGCCGAAGCATTGCAAAACGCCTACAGCGAGACCGGTTCGGCCGCACAGGCCGTTCTCAAAGAGGCTGCGAAAGCCATGGAGTTTGAAGCCAGCGAGTATGACGAGCGTGTCACCGACGCTGTGCTCGAGACCGCCCACGAGGCGCTGTTTGCCTCGCTTTTGGTCGTCTACCGCGGCCCTCGCAACGCGTTCGAAACCTGGTGTGAGAACCACCAGTACAGCGTTGATCTCGCCGGAAGTGACAGTGTCGAGTCGGTGGCCTGGCATCCGGTTGCCCTCAATGAGACGGTTGTTGCCGCCAGCTATCAGCATGAACCCGAGGCTGCGGCCGCAACTGTTCGCCGACGTGCGTTCGGTCAGTGTTACCGCCAGCAACTGCAAGGCTGAGCTCTCCGGAGATCCTGAACCGTAGCCTGCGTTCTGCCAGTGAGTTACCACGTCACAGTGGCTCCACGTCACACTGTGACGTTCCGCGGTGAGAACAGCACCTTTATCAGTCGTTCGGGGCGAATTTTTCACAAGATTCCTCTGAGGAGGTCAATGGTGACACAAGAGACAACACAACCGGAGGTGAACATCGGACTCGTCGGTCACGTCGACCACGGGAAAACGACGCTCGTACAGGCGCTGAGCGGTTCGTGGACCGATCAACACAGCGAAGAGATGAAACGCGGCATCTCGATTCGACTGGGGTATGCGGACGCGACATTCCGCAAATGCCCAGACATCGAGAAGCCAGACTGCTATACCGTCGACGACCAGTGCGAAGATGGCGCGCAAAGCGAGCCGCTGCGTACTGTGTCGTTCGTCGATGCACCCGGCCACGAGACGCTGATGGCGACGATGCTAGCAGGGGCCTCACTGATGGACGGCGCGGTGCTCGTCGTCAGTGCGACCGAAGACGTCCCACAGTCTCAAACCGAAGAGCATCTGATGGCACTCGACATTATCGGCATCGAGAACATCGTCATCGCCCAGAACAAAATCGATCTTGTCGACCGCGAACGCGCCGTCGAGAACTACAAACAGATCCAAGAGTTCGTCGAGGGGACGGTCGCCGAGGACGCCCCAATCGTCCCGATCAGCGCCCAACAGGAGGTCAACATGGATCTTCTCATCGGGGCTATCGAGGAGACGATTCCGACCCCGGATCGAACTGAAGGCGAAGACGCCCGGATGTATGTCGCCCGCAGTTTCGACATCAATCGTCCCGGCACCACATGGGAAAACCTCTCGGGTGGTGTGATCGGTGGGAGTCTCGTTTCCGGAGAATTTGAACGTGAGGACGAACTCCAACTCCGACCCGGCCGACAGGTCGAGGAAGGCGGTAAAACCGAATGGCAGTCAATCGAGACGACGATCCGATCGCTACAGGCGGGCAGCGAGAACGTCGAGTCGGTCACACCTGGTGGCCTCATCGGCGTCGGAACAGGCCTCGATCCAAGCCTCGCAAAAGGCGACGCGTTGGGTGGCCAAGTCGCCGGCACGCCCGGCAGTCTGCCGCCGACGCGGGAGGCTTTCGAGATGGATGTCGAACTGCTCGACCGCGTCGTGGGCGAAAGCGACGAGGTCGAAGAGATTTCGACCGGCGAACCGCTGATGTTGACTGTCGGTACCGCAACCACCGTCGGTGCAGTCACAAGCGCGCGCTCCGGTGAGTGTGAGGTCAAACTCAAACGACCAGTGTGTGCGCCAGCGGGTGCGAAAATCGCTATCAACCGTCGTGTTGGCGCGCGCTGGCGGCTGATCGGCGTTGGAACGCTGACGGAGTAAGCAAAGATGACAACGGTTGGCCTGGATACGAACGCGCTAATGATGCCAGTCGAATGCGGCGTGCGGGTGTTCGACGAACTTGATCGGTTGCTTGGTGCTGGGATGGCCGAGTACGCCATTCCGCGAGCAGTCCTCGAGGAACTTGAGGCGCTCTCTGTGGGCTCGGGTGAGGAAGCCAAAGCCGCCAGCGTGGGAAAAGATCTTGCCAATCGCTGTCGTGTAGTCGAAACGAACGAATCGTATGCCGACGACGCCATCGTCGAACTCGCCGAAGACGGCTTGTTCGCGTATGTCGTCACGAACGACCGGCCCCTACGTGATCGCCTGCTGTCCCGCGGCGTTCGCGTCATCGGCGTACGGGGAACTAACAGACTCGGGATAACAGAACCATAATATGTACAAACGGGTACGACTCAAAGATACGGTTGAAGTGCCGCCGCGGCAGTTGGCGGATGTGACGCCCCAGCGGGTCAAACACCTGCTGCAAGACAAACTAGAAGGACGAATGGACGAAGACGTCGGGAGTGTCGTCAGTATCACCGAGGTACACGACATTGGAGAAGGAACTGTCCTGCCCAACCGCCCCGGCGTCTACTACGAAGCCGAGTTCGATGCGATCACCTTCGATCCGGACATGCAGGAGGTCGTCGATGGTACGGTCGTCGAAGTCGTCGAGTTCGGTGCGTTCGTCGGCATCGGCCCCGTCGACGGGCTGCTCCATGTTTCGCAAATTTCGGACGAATATCTCGCTTTCGACGGCGAAAATCAGCAGTTGGCCTCGACGGAATCGAACCAGACGCTTGGGGTCGATGATCCCGTCCGCGTCCGCGTTGTCACGAAAAGTATCGACGAACGCAACCCTCGAGACTCGAAAATCGGGTTGACGGCCAAACAGCCTGGACTCGGTAAACACGAGTGGCTCGAGGCCGGCCGGCGACGCCGAACTCAAGAGCCGGCCTCGGAGGGAAGCTAAATGGCCAAATCGCGACTCGCCTGTCGGGAGTGTCACTTCGTTAATGACGCCGACGTCCAAAACTGTGTGAGCTGTGGGTCTTCGAGTTTGACCGAAGACTGGGCCGGCTACGTCATTATTCCACACCCTGAACAGAGCGAGATCGCAACAGAAATGAACGTCACCGAACCCGGCAGCTACGCGCTCAAGGTTCGGTAGCTGTGCTCGCGCTCCCTGAGTCACTGCGGAGTGCGTTCAAAGAGCCGTTTGGTTCCGTGTATACCGACCCCGAGCAACTGCTGTCGGTTATCGAGAAGACAGCCACCGAACAGCCACTCGAGAACCCTCCGTTGATCGCAGTTGGTGATGTCGTGAGCTACCACATAGTTACGACGGGTCGACAGCCCGATGTGATGGTGATTGACGGGAAAACCGAACGCGAAGCCGTCGATAGTGAGATCGAAACGCAGCTTTCGGATCCCACCGGAACGATCCAGAAGGTTTCCAATCCACCGGGCGAACTCTCCGAAGAGCTGTTGGTCACGCTGCGAGAGGCTATCGAGGCCGACGAGCCGGTGACAATCTGCGTCGACGGCGAAGAGGATCTCGCAACACTTCCGGCCATTGTTGCCGCACCACTTGGAGGGAGTGTTGTTTACGGCCAGCCCGGTGAGGGGATGGTTCACGTCGCGGTCACTGCAGACCAAACAGAGACCGCACGTACGTTGTTGGGCCGCTTTGACGGTGAGACGACGGCTGCATTCGAGCTACTGACTGGAGACCACCAGTAGTTGTCGAAAACCAACAGAACGTCGCCGGCGGGAGCCAACAGAACATTCATTATATTCGTCGGTCTACGGTCGGTAATGGATCGACCAGTTTCGCTGACTGTAATTTTCGTGTGTCTGTTGATGCTGGTCGTCGCTGCGGGCAGTGGTATCGGTACAGCACTCACCGCCGACTCGACGACAGAATCAGTCTCGACAGCACTTGCGGTGGACAACGAGTCAGCCGAGAACGACTCGTCGAATGAATCCGAAGCGACGAACGTGACGGCTGTCGATCCAACGTTTGAAAATGTGACCGTCCCGATCGAAGACGCCGAACCGTTCGAGTTCGGGACGACCGTTGTCGTTCAAGAAGAGACGTTACTGAGCCTGTCGTTCCAGGCTGACGAAAGCGATATTGCCGGAAACATGTCGGTTCATGAGAGTCACGCCGGGGCAGTCGATGCGCTGGCCGACAACCGTACTGTTCACGATACGATCGACATAACAGTGCCTGCCAACGCGAGTGAGGTTCCAGCCACGCTCAGACTCGTGATCAATGCCAACCCAGTCGAAACCCGCGAGAACCTCGAGGTACTCCGCCATACAGATGGCGACTGGGAGCCACTCGAGACAACGGTCGTCTCGAACCGAACGTGGTCGAGTGACCGTGGGGCATCAGTACTGCTCGTTGAAGCCGACACACCGGGTTTTTCGACGTTTGCAGTGACCGAATCTAACGAATCGACAACAGAGTTCGAATCGGATGCCGAAGCAGTCAACGAATCGGATGCCGAAGCGGTCAACGAAACCGAACTGGAAGAAGACAACGAAACGGCGTTCATTCCCGATCCGGGGGCGAACGTGTATCGGATCAACGACCGACAACCCTTCGAGGCCGGCACGTACGTCCCCATCAATCAAGAGACAGTCAGAGCAATCACATTCCACTCTGAAACCGAGGGGTACGTTGCAGTCAACGACGTCAATTCGACAGCCGTCGAAGAACTCCGCGAGGAGCGGCCAGTGATTCGAACAGTCAGTATTTCAGCAACGGAGAACGCATCACGAACCGCTGCAACGCTCCATTTGGCTGTTCGTGCAATTGAAGCCGACAGCCGCGAGGCTGTCGAAGTGATGCGGTACGATGCCGAAGAAGGCGCTTGGGAGTCACTCGAGACCGAGGTCACCTCTAACCGTTACTGGTCAGAAGACCACAGCGCCTCGGTGTTCGATATCGAAACCGAGACGCCGGGGTTTTCGACGTTTGCAGTAACCCAACAGCCTGAGAAACCTGACTCCGAGCCGGATGACACTGAGCCCGAACCTGAAGAACAACTCCCAGAGGAGTCGGCTGACGACGGTGGGTTGCTGTTTGGGTTCGGACTTATTCAGATCGTCGTTGGCGTGGTCGTTGTTCTCGGTGGTCTCGGGACTGTCGCCATTGTGCGTCGGCGGTAGCTCCCGACCTTCGAAATCCTTTTACAGCGTTCCCGTGGAGTTATGAGCAACTGACCATGGACGTTACTATCATCTCCGAAGAGGAGAACCCCATGCTGCACCGTACGGATATTCGATTCGAGACCGTCCACGACGAGACGACGCCCTCGCGGCTGTCGGTTCGAGACAGCTTGGCAGCCAAACTCGACAAAAGCTCTGATGAGGTCGTTGTCCACGAACTCGATACCGCCTTCGGTATGCGCAAAACCGTCGGCTACGCCAAAGTCTACGAGAGCCCAGAGTTCGCCCGCAAGGTCGAACAGAAACACATGCTCGAGCGGAACAAAATCGACGATCCCGAGGCCGAAGCCGAGGAAGCCTAACGGGCCGAATGCGCGTTCTCGGTATCGAAGGCACCGCCTGGGCTGCCAGTGCGGCACTGTACGACTCGGCCGAGGACACGGTTTTTATCGAAAGTGACCCTTATCAGCCCGTGAGCGGCGGCATTCATCCTCGAGAGGCCGCCGAACATATGGGCGAAGCGATCCCACAGGTCATCCAGACGGTGCTGGTTCATGCCGCCGAGACTGCCTCGAGTGGCGGCGACGAGAGATCCGACTCGCCCAACGCATATGACATCGACGCTGTTGGCTTTTCTCGAGGGCCTGGGCTCGGTCCGTGTCTGCGGACGGTCGGCACCGCCGGACGGGCGGCCGCACAGACGCTCGGGGTGCCGCTTGTTGGCGTCAATCACATGATTGCACACTTAGAGATCGGACGCCATCAGTCGGGGTTTGACTCGCCAGTCTGTCTGAACGCCTCGGGTGCAAACGCCCATCTACTGGGGTATCACAACGGCCGGTACCGCGTGCTCGGCGAGACGATGGATACGGGTGTCGGCAACGCGCTTGATAAGTTCACACGCCACATCGGCTGGAGTCATCCTGGCGGCCCAAAAATCGAGCAGGCAGCAACAGACGGCGAATATATCGAGCTTCCGTATGTGGTCAAGGGGATGGATTTTTCGTTTTCAGGGATTATGAGTGCGGCCAAACAGGCCGCAGACGACGGCGAGGCCATCGAAGACATCTGCTTTTCGTTGCAGGAACACGTTTTTGGAATGCTCTGTGAGGTCGCCGAGCGCGCCTTGTCGCTGACTGGCACTGATGAACTCGTCTTGGGCGGCGGTGTCGGACAAAATGCCCGCCTGCAGGCAATGCTCGAGACGATGTGTGCCGAACGTGGAGCGTCGTTGTACGTTCCAGAGGCACGATTCTTGCGGGACAACGCCGGCATGATCGCCGTGTTAGGGGCCAAACAGTTTGCTGCGGGCGAGACGATTTCGATCGACGACAGTGCGGTCGATCCCAACTTCCGGCCGGATCAGGTGCCGGTGACCTGGCGGCGTGGCGAGCCCAACGTCGCCCGCGGGCTTGCTGAGACGCCAGCGACCCAGCAAGGAGCCGAAGCAATCCTCGAGGTAATCAAACCGGCGGACGTACCGCAGAGCCTTCCAGCGCGCTGTGTCCGCAAGCAACGCATTCCCAAAGCCTACCGTCATCCCAAACTCGATGAGACGCTCCGCCGCGAACGAACCACTGCCGAAGCCAGACTCACCTCCGAGGCCCGCCGGGTTGGTGTGCCGACACCGCTGGTGTGGGATGTCAACCCCGAAACCTCGACGATTGTATTCGAGTATGTCGGCGAGTGTGATCTCGCCGCCGCTTTGGAACTCGAGGCGGCCACAGCGGTCGGTCGGCATCTCGCAGCGATCCACGAGGCGGGCTTCGTCCACGGCGATCCGACCACCCGCAACGTCAGAGTCGGCGACCGAACGTGGCTGATTGATTTCGGCCTCGGGTTTCATACCGGCCACATCGAAGATCACGCAATGGATCTTCACGTGTTTCACCAGAGCCTCGAGGCGACCGCCGATGATCCCAAACCGCTCTGTGAGGCAGCTGTGGCAGGCTATGCCGAACGTGGCGACAGCGCAGTTCTCGAGCGACTGTCGGCGATTGCAGGCCGTGGCCGGTATCAGTAAAGCCACGTGTTGTACCGCCGAGCTATCAGATTCGATTTCTGGATGACTGACGCTTAAGCCACTCGCCGACACCAGTGGGTGTATGGTTCGCGAGTTGGTCTCCCGGCGGACACTCATGATGGCGACAGCCAGTCTGTCGGTAGGAGTGGCTGGCTGTCTGAGCGATGGCACCTGTGAGACTGTCGTCAACGGAACCGAGACCGTCGAGCGAAACGACCTCCGGGTCTACGATGCCGAGGCGAACCCTGGCCAGCGGCTGTATGTTCGACTCCGACGACTTGATGGACCGCCCGCTCGGTTGGGCGTTTTCGACCCGGAAGAAGAACCGCTGGTCGAACTGCAGGATGTCGAGCGTCTCGAGCGTATATTCGAGATCCCAGACAGCGGAACCTACAGCGTCGTGACCGAAAACGATTCGACAGCCGATGTCGGCCAGTGGCTGACAACTGTAGCCGTCTATCAGGGCTGGTGTCCGGACGTGTTTTAATCACATGGATCGGTACATTGGGGCTGTTCGATGGACGACACTGCTCGGTGTGACAGCGATACTCCTCTGGGTGAGTTTGTCTCGAAACACGCTTTTCGGCCTCGGGTTTCTCGCTGGCATCGCCGCTGGGAGCCACCGCACTGCCTACCGACACCTCTCCGGTGAGATCGTCTCGACTGCGGTAGCGACAGTCTCGGCAGGACTGTTCGTTGCAACGATATCAATCACGGTCGTCTCGATCTGGTGGCTTCCGAGTCTGTCGACGGCCGCATTGGGATATGCAATCGGTGTTATCGCTGCGTGGCTACTCGTGAGCGGAGCCTCTGTCGAAGGACTCGGCCCGTTTGCGGCTATTGGTGGGCTACTGATCGCTGTGTTCGGTGGTGCCGGCGGACTGTTGATCGTCCCGGATGTGACGCTGTTTGTCGTCATGTTGTTCGGCGGGCTGGTTGCTGGTGTGGTTGTCCCGCTCAGTGGGCTGGCTGTCGGCGTGTTTTCGAACTCCTCGAGAAATCGGTCGGCCGACAGCGACCGCATGAAGCCTGCCACACGGTTCGGTCTCGAGGCCGTCGCTATCGCCAGCGTTGCGATTGCGGTTCCGTTCGGCTCACGCGCGGTAGCGCTGTTCGGCCAGGGCGGGGCCGGCTGGTTTTCGGTTGGCCTGCTTGGTGGGATACTACTGTCAGTCAGCATCTGGGCCGTCGGCGACAGTAAGTCGGAACGACTACGACGGGTTCACCACTGGTTTGTTGGACGTATCTACCGTCTGCTCGAGCGGCTAGCTCAATGGGTCGAACGCCGCCGAAAACGTGGCTCACACAGTAGCCTCAGCGAGTCGGCCAGCGAGCAAGGCGGTGGCGAGTCCGCAGCGTCCGACGATGAGCCGCTGTCGAAAGCCAGCCAGCTCGTCGATCAGGCCGCCGGCCGACTTGCCGACTACGAGTTCGTCCGAGCGGCCGCCGAGGAACTCGAATCGCTTTCGACAGCCAACAGCGGTCTTCAGAATCGCGCTACTGTATTTTGGAGCCGGCTCGGGAGTGCTGTCGAGCGAAAGCAGATTGCTACAGGCCCAACCCTTCAGCTATCGGCCGCCGAAAAAGCCCACCTCGAGGGAGACACCGAGCGTGCTCGGTCGCTGACAGACGCCGCCTTGCAACTGGCTGGCCCAACGGTCGGAACTGTTGCAGCAGCGGTCGTGAGGGGTCGGCGTGGAGACCTTGAGGCTATCCTGGACGGACTGACGCCACTGTTCGCTCGGATCGACCAGTTGCTCGCGGACGAACAGTTCGCCGAGACGCCCGAAACCCCCGATCAACTCGGATTGGTTCAGCAACTCTTAGAGCGACTCATCGAAGAAGAAAAAACCGAGGGGTTCGACAGCACCCTAGCGATAATCCGCGCCGCGGCAGCCGACGGCTGGTACTCGGTGCAGGCTGGCGATCAGGCACTCACTACCGGAAACTACCAGCGGACACTGCTGGGGTATCTGTCGGCGATCAAAGCCTACCGTCGAGCCTACGATCTCGCCACCGAGGCCACACAGACGGCGGCCGCCAGACGAAAGTCCCCGGACGCCGAAGCCAACCAGCCTCCCCTCGAGGGAGACCGACCACTTCGAGCTACCGCCGGGACGTATGCTGCGGAGGCCACACGGGTCGAGACCGCTCTCGAGGCACTGCTGTACGATACGGCGGCAGTCACGATTGCAGCTATTGACGATCTCTACGGAGAACAACCGCCGCCAACAGTCGATACCGAGTTTCGGCGGACGATCGTCCGAACGCTTCGGGTGCTTCGACAGACACAGACGCGTATTGATGCAAGCGTTCCACCGATCGGGCTGGCCGACGATCGGTATCAACATGCCGAGATCGCTCGGTCTGTCGCCCGGATTCGTCGGCATCTCGCGGACGCAGACGACACTGCCCGGCGTGGAAACATCGGGGCGGCCGCCGACCAGTACGAGCGGGCAGCCGACCGACTTGATGTGCTCAGCAACCGGGCAGGTACGGCAGGACTCACAGCGTTGGCCCGGTCGCTGCTTTCGGCGGCGACAGCTATCGGTCGGCTTGCCGGAGATCCGACGCCCGAGGCAATCGGCGAGCGGCCTGATCCTGCGGTCTCTACAGCCGAAGACAGACGAGCTCCCGAAGCAGTTCCCGCTGGCCGGCGACTCAGACGCGCGTTCTGTGAGCCGGCGTTCGTCAAACTCTGGGAGTTTACCGACGAGGCAGCCGACCACGAACTGCTTGATGTCGCAGGCGAGCCGTTTGCCGAACTGGTGGCGACACTCAGCGTGAGACTCGGTAGTCTCGATCCCATATACACCGAACCGGATGTCGACTCCTTGCAGGCGTGGGTCGCCGAAACCACACTCGAAGCGCTGGCTACAGCCGTCGAATCGGTCGCCGCCCAGCACCGCGAACTGCGTTCGATGGAGCCACCGGGCCCGCCAGCGTTTCGTGACCGCCCCCCGGTGCTTGATGAGGAACTGCTTGCGACAGTGCCGACGAACGAAGGCGTCGGGACGTTCGCCGAACACTGGCTATCGCGGGCCGACGCGCTGGCAGCTGCCGCCGAGACGATCCAGCGACAGCAGGCTGCAATCGATGGGTTTGCTGGCCTCGAGACCACGATCCGCGAGCGGCTTTCCGAGCAGGGACAGATCGATACCACACAGGTAAGTCCCGAACTCCTCGAGGTGGCAGCCTACCATCTGCGCGGTGTTTCCTACGATGCCGACCGCCAGCAGCTCTCGAAAACTGGCAAAATCAGCCGTCGGCCTCTCGAGTCGAACCCAGAAGAGATGAAAAGAACTCCTGAAGCCGACCCAGACAGCCGGTCGAACGCGGACGCCGATTCATCGGTCTGAAGGGCGAATTTTCATTACCTCGAAGCCTGTAGAGGAGTGTATGGCAGACAAATCAGACACTGGCGAAATCCTCGGAATCCCATACAACTTCGAACGCCCCTCGATTGGGCGCATGCTATCGGCCTACTGGCAGCCCGGTAAAGGTATGCTCGTTAAAAAGCCATTCGGCATCGGCTACACGCTCAACCTCGCGTCGTGGCGGTCGTGGGTGCTTCTCGGCGTTGCCGGCGCACTGCTGTATCAAGAACGCAGTGGTAGCTCCGAGACCGAGGCCGACCAGCCCGAAGCTGACGAGCCAGTCGAAGTTATCGTCGAGGACTAATTCGGTCGAACCGACGACTCTTTGAGCCATCGACCGAACCGACTCGTATGCTCTATTATGTGACGACCAATCCAGGAAAAATCCGGGAAGCACGACAGTATTTGGGCGACGAGACAATCACCGACTACGACTACGATTACCCCGAGATCCAAAGCGAGTCGATGAAAGCTATCGCCGCCGAGGGGGCCAGAGACGCCTACCGAAAACTCGGCGAGCCGGTCGTCGTCGACGATTCGGGACTGTTTGTGAACGGCCTCGAGGGGTTTCCTGGCCCCTACTCGTCGTACGTCGAAGAGAAACTCGGCATCGAGCGGGTGTGGAATCTCGTCGAGCCTCTCGATGATCGTACGGCGTCGTTTCGGTGTGTGATGGCCTACTGCGATGGCGACCCGTTCGAGGCCTCGCCCGATCCAGTTGATAAAGACGACCGCGCGGCAGCCGCAGCTAGCGCGGGCGAGTCACTCGAAGAAGATGAACCGCTGGCAGTCAAACTGTTCGTCGGGACAGTCCGTGGGGAGATCGTCGCCCCACGCGGTGACGGTGGCTTTGGTTTCGATCCGATCTTCGAACACGACGACTCGACGTTCGCCGAGTTAACTTCCGAAGAGAAAAACGCGCTGTCACATCGTGGGCGTGCGTTAGCGAAGTTCGCCGAGTGGTACGAAACCAAAGACAGTTAGTTTTCGGCCGACTCGTCTGTCGTTTTCTTCGAGGGCTCGTCTGTCAGATCAGCGGCCATCTCAGCGGTATCTGCTGGTGTCTCGGGCGACTGTTCGGATGTCTCGTCAGTCACTTTTGTGTCGGCTGTCTCTGCAATCGCTGTGCGGTACTCGGCGATAAGATCCAACTCGGGAGCAGTCTCACCGAGGACAACCAGCGCGTAGTAGCGAGCGTAGCTCCGAACAGGAGCCTCGAGTACAGCGAGTGTGTACTGGTAGCCGACAACACCAAGCAAAAATAGGACGAAGACAGCCGGCTCGAGTGCCGAATGCAACGCTGTGAGCCCGCTGGCAACGAGCACGAACGCCAGGATTCCAAGCAGGGTAGTCACGAAGCCAACCCCAAAGATCACCATCCACAGCGCGAAGCCGAGGATCCAGGCGATCAACAAAAACGCGACTACAGCAGTCCAGTTGCTCGACATAGTCGTTAGAAACTGCCGCCAACCGCAAAGCGGCCCACACCGAGTGTGTTGCATGATCGGGACGACAAAGCCGGTAGTGAGCGTATCAACCGTAAGCCAGCCGAAGCCAGCCAGTAGAGCAATGGCGGCGACTGCGAGTCCCTGCTGGGTCGTGGCTGCCTCGAAAGCAGTCAGATCGGTGCCGACAACAAGGGCGGCTGCCGTCGCAACCACCGCGAGCCCACCAGCCACAATGGCCGCACGGAACAACAAGAGCCACAGCCCAGCACCGAGATGCTCACGCAGGTATCCTCGCAGAGTGAGTCGTCGGGTTCGCAGCGACGTGACAAAGACGAACTCGAGGGTCGCCGCCAGATACCGGAGGCCAGCATATACCCCGATTCCGCCCACAAAGAGCCACGCGTAGGCCCACAGATCAGTTGGCTGGCTAATGGTCTCGGGATCGACCGGTG
Source organism: Haloferacaceae archaeon B1-Br10_E2g22 (assembly GCA_001563795.1). Taxonomy (GTDB): domain Archaea; phylum Halobacteriota; class Halobacteria; order Halobacteriales; family Haloferacaceae; genus Halohasta. The sequence goes on from LKML01000052.1 coordinate 12,723, forward strand.
TGCCCGTAAACCGCAACACAGTGAGGCTGCCTCCCAAAAACAGGACGACGACCCCGAGTTTGAGTAGGCCACGAAGCCACAACGCCGACAGATAGCGTTTCGTTAGGCCTCCGGAGTCAGTCAGTGCGTCAGTCGCTGACATCGGCCTCGAGTCGGCTGCGGAGGGCATTTGTTGCTGTGTGGGAACCAACTTGCAGCAGCATTTGTTTCATTTCATTGTCGAATATGGTGCACGAAGATTTGATAGTTCTGATTTTATGATACCAGATAACATCAGTTGTTGAATACCGTCCAACAGTTGCTAGCAAAGCTACCGGCCACAATCTGTTGGATAGAACCGACTAACAAGTGTGGCAGTAACACAGCCGTTAGTTGGTAACAATACTGTCCAATTACTGATAAGTATGATGGCTACCTATGGGTACTCGTAATGCAACCGTACGCAACTACCGGGCTGTACCGGATTGGACGACTACCTACCTGGAGGGGCGACTGATGGTGTTCGAAGCTACTGGTGCCCCAGAAGTGTTTCTTTTGGCACGCGTGCTGTTTGGAGGAGTGTTGGCGTTTACTGGTCTGAATCACTTTACCGATACTGACACAATGGCTGGCTATGCTGAGTACAAGGGGCTGCCGGCCCCACGCGCATCAGTGTTACTGAGCGGTGTGTTGCTGATTTTCGGTGGACTCTCGCTGATTATGGGTATCTTTCCGACGATCGGCGCGAGTATGCTTGCGGTGTTTTTGATTGCTTCGGCAGTCGTCATGCACGACTTTTGGGCCGTCGAGGATGAAGACGCCCAAACCGAGATGACCCAGTTCCTCAAAAACATCTACGGCGCCGGCGGCGCGCTCGTCTTTGTCGCACTGGCAGCCGTTCGATGGCCATACGCACTCAATATCGGGTTGTAGTTCTACAGTTAACACGCTGGGACAACCAGATACCGAACCGTGAGCCTCTCGAGGCACCTTCGTTGTACCACGTATTCGAAAGAGCCATGTCTCGAGGTCGGTCAGTAGGGCAGGCAACTCTTCGCTGAGAGGTGTGTTTGGGCAACCTGTTTGGGCAACCTGCTTGGAACCACGACACTCTCTTAGACCATATATTCGTACACTATATGACAAAAGGTATTTCATAATGGGAATTATAAATGGGAAATAATGAAATCGATACAGACTGACTCAGCGGTTCCAACTGGGTTCGAACCACTTGATGTACTGTTAACTACCGGAGGCATCCCACTCGGATCAGTCTGTACGATGCGGTCCGATCCACGTGCATCCGCATATCAGTTCATGTTACACGTTGCAAAGGACACCCCAAACAATGCATACTTTTTCTCACTCGGCCGGCGTAAAGAAACAGTCAAACGAACCGCAGAACAGGTCAATACAAACCTCTCGAGTTCAAACATTTTTTCACTCTCTGATGAACCGACAAGCCCAAATCTCATCCGAACAGTCTCCAATCAGCCGATCGAAGACCGTGATGTAGTTATTATTGATTCATTAAACTTGTTAACTGACGACGAACAACAATCGTATACGAAATTATACCAGGCACTCAAGCGGCTTGCAATCGAGGAACGTGCTGTTGTTGTCTGTCATTACTACACACAATCTACGAATCAACCAACCTTTGTGCCGATTGCGGATTACCATTCTGACCTGTTGTTGTCGCTAACCAGAACGTACAAACAATCTAATATCACCCAGGAGCTGTGGATTGACCGGCTTCCGGCAGGAATGGGGATCAAAGACTCCCAGCAAGATACCAGATTTGCCACAGTCGATGACTCGAGCGGTCAGCTAACACTGAAAACAGGAGGAAGAATTTAATGTCGGAGGTAGACCCACTCGCCGAACTACCGCCAAAAATCGCAAAGCACACCGATTCGTACTATGACTTGCTTGATGTGTCGTACAACGCACAAACAGAGACAATCAAACAAGCATACCGAAACAAGATTCGGCAGTATCATCCGGACACCTCGAACGACCCACATGCAGAAGAGATTACGTTCGCACTCAATCGTGCAGTCGATACGCTCACAACGCGGCACGAACGGATGTTGTACAACGAACTCGGCCATCAAGAGTACCACGAGACACGGTCGGCAACAAACACCGACACGACCGATGGTTCCGATTCGGATGAAGATGTATACAGATCATCTATTTATGACCTGATAACACTCGCCAAAGTACAAACCTACAGCGACGAAGTCTGGTGGCGTATACTGATTCAGACGAACGGATTCAAACTGTTCGTAGGGGTTGTAATCTCGATAGCGATGTTGTTCAGTGTGCTACTAGTAATCTAACATATTTTGGATGGAAAGCGGCGTTCAGACACCAGATGCTGAATCAAAACATCTGGTCGAGTCTCACCGCCAAAGCGATGTCAGCGATTGGCGCACCGTTCGGCTACGTTTCGGTGCTGATGGGGATTGTGATCGGTGATGTGGGAATGAGCCTCGGAGTGACCGGCAACGCAATGCAACTGACTGGCCTCGAGCCTGACGAGCCGCCAGCTGAGTTGTCTGTCGAGTGACACTCATTTGAAATCGTCGGTCGGGTTCGTTTGATCTCCTCGATCAGTACCGGTTTACTGTCGTCCGTCGACTGATAGTTGCTTGATGCAGCCCGCATCAGTTCCAAACTATGCCATGGTATTACAGCCAAAATCCGCGAGAGTCTTACCGCCTGAGCCCCCAGTAAAAATGTGGATACGACTCGTCTCAAACACACTCTCAACCGTGAGTTCGGCGGCAGTGAGGCCGAACTCCGTGTCGTCACTCGACAGGTTCAGGATCTGGTGGATTCTGGAAAGACGGCCTCTGATCGCGGCCAAGAGTTGACTGTCGACGAACTGGTCGGTCACCTCAAAGACGCGCCCGATTCGTCAGATGTCATTGAGCGGTGGAACTGGTGGATGGGTGCACTTGATGTCGCCTACGGCGGCTACGAGGGGTTTTCGGTTCGGTTCGTCCGTGA
>LKML01000053.1 GCA_001563795.1 Haloferacaceae archaeon B1-Br10_E2g22
AAGGCCCGACTCGAAGCCGACAGCGAGGAGGATAACGAATGAGCAACCACCAGAAACGACTCTCGGTACCGAACTCGTGGCCGGTCGAACGGAAGACCGAAACCTACACCGTCAAAGCCGGTGCAGGTCCCCACGGCGAGGCCGGCGTTCCCCTACTTGTCCTGCTTCGGGACGTCTTGGGCTACGTCGACTCGAAAAAGGAAGCCCGCTATGCCCTGAACCAGGGTTCGATTCTCGTCAACGGTGATGCAATCACCGACGAGCGCCGACCCATCGGCATGTTCGATATTATTGCGTTTTCCGAACGCGACGAGTACTACCGTGTGTTCCCCGACGAGGGTGGACGCCTCGCACTGACGCCGATTGATGGCGATTCGGCAGGGAGCCGACTCGGCAAAATCGTCAACAAGACACAGGTTCCTGGCGGCAACTTCCAGTTGACGCTTCACGATGGCACCAACGTCCGCATCGAGGATGGCAGCGAGTATGCGACCAACGACTCGCTTGTCGTCGGCAACGAGGACAAAGAGATCGTTGCACACTTCGTCTACGAAGAGGGCGCACTCGTCACGGCCGTCGACGGCCAACACGCTGGCAAGATCGGTACTGTCGAAGAGATTCAGGTCACACTCGGTAGTGGCTCGAATACGGTTGTTGTCGAAAACGACGAGGGTGGCTTCGAGACAGTCGAAAGCTACGTCGTCGTGATTGACGAGAACTTTACAGGAGATGATGACGAATGAGCGAGGCTGAGTTCCACGCAATGCGCGAGCCAGCCATTGAGAAGGTCGTCGTCCACATGGCCGTCGGCGAAGGCGGACGGGAACTGCAGAACGCCCAGGAGATCCTCGAAGAGATCACGGGCCAACACAGCGTCCAGACGCTCGCCAACCGGACGATCGCCGAATTCAACATCCGAGAGGGTGATCCAATCGGCGCGAAAACGACACTTCGTGGCGAGGATGCACACGAATTCCTCGAGACCGCACTCCCACTCACTGAGCTGTCGACCTCGCAGTTCGACGACACCGGCAACTTCAGCTTCGGCGTCGCCGAACACACCGAGTTCCCCAGCCAGGAGTACGACCCGCAGATCGGTATCTACGGGTTGGACGTGACCGTGACGGTTGTCCGACCGGGCTACCGCGTCTCCAAGCGAGACCAAGAGACCCGGTCGATTCCGAGCGGCCACCAGATGACCCCCGAGGATGCAGCTAACTACGTCGAAGCTACCTTCGACGTGGAGGTCAATGAATGAGCGAAACAGACACACAGTCCGGAGACAACGCGAAGACCGGCCAGCAGCTCGAATGTCGACGCTGCGGTCGCAAACAGGGGCTTGTCGGTAAGTACGACATCAACCTCTGTCGGCAGTGCTTCCGCGAGGTCGCCCGAGACATGGGATTCAAGAAGTACAGCTAATCATGGCAGGCAACGATCCACTGTCCAGCGCACTTTCGGGCATCGATAATGCCGAAAGCGTTGGCCATCTCGGCATTACGGTACAGCCCGCCTCAAACATTATCGGCTCGATCCTCGAGGTCTTCTACGACCGAGGATACATCGACGGCTTCGAGTTCGTCGATGACGGCAAAGCCGGCTCGTTCGAGGTTGAACTGAAAGGCGCGATCAACGAATGTGGCATCGTCAAACCCCGCTACTCGGTGGGTGCAGACGAGTTCGAAAAATGGGAAAAACGCTTCCTGCCGGCCCGTGACTACGGGTCGCTTATCGTCACGACAAGCCACGGCGTCATGAGCCATTACGAGGCCCGCGAGGCGGGCATCGGTGGCCAAGTGATCGCATACGTCTACTAACAATGACACGAACTGAAATCGAGCTTCCAGACGACGTGTCCGCTACGGTAGACCATCTCGATCTCTCTGTCGAGGGCCCAGACGGCAGCGTCAGCCGCCGTCTGTGGTATCCTGACGTAACTGTCAGCGTCGAGGACGACACAGTCGTCATCGAAACTGACGCTGAGGACGCCAAAACCACCGCGACCGTTGGCACCTTCGAAAGCCACGTTCGCAACATGGTTCACGGCGTCACCGAGGGATGGGAGTACAAAATGGAGGTCCACTATGCTCACTTCCCGATGCAAGTAGCAGTCGAAGGCGACGATGTCGTCATCGAGAACTTCCTCGGGGAAAAAGCCGAGCGACGGACCCCCATCCGTGGGGACACAGACGTACAGATCGATGGCGAAGAGGTCATTCTGACGGGCTCCGACAAGGAGGACGTCGGCCAGACTGCCGCCGATATCGAACAGCTAACCCGGGTCAACGACAAGGATACACGCGTCTTCCAAGACGGCGTCTACATTGTCGAGAAACCACAGACTGGAGGTGCCTAAGATGGCAGACGAACCACAGGAACTCGAAGACATCAGTGGTGTCGGTCCATCAAAGGCCGACGCACTCCGTGCGGCAGGCTATGAGTCCATCGAGGACGTCAAAGCCGCCTCACAGGGCGAGTTGAGCGACGTCGAAGGAATCGGAAACGCGCTTGCAGCGCGTATCAAAGCCGGCGTTGGCGACCTCGAGGTTGCCGACGAAACCGAGGCTGAAGTCGAAGACGACACGGCCGAAGAAGACGACGAGGATATCGACGAGGATGTCGAGACCGAACTCGTCGCCCGTGGGCATGCTGATAAAACGCCCGAACTCGACAGCGAGACCGAATCGGCACTCGTCCAGAAGAAACGTGAGGGTAAACCTGCGTTCAAACGACAGGACTACCACATGAAAAAGCGCACGCCGGAATCCTGGCGCGCGCCTCGTGGTGGGCTGTCGAAACAACGTCGTGGCTTCAAGAGCCGCGGCCCGAAAGTTGCGCCCGGCTTCCGGTCGCCAAAAGCCGCCCGTGGACTGCATCCCAGCGGCTTCGAAGAGGTTCGTGTGTACAACACCACTGACCTCGAGGACGTTGATGGCGATACCCAAGCGGTGCGGATCGCTAGCAAAGTCGGCGCTCGGAAACGAGAACGGATCGAAGAGATCTGTGAAGACGAAGAAATTCGCGTGCTGAACCCAACCTACATCGAAGTGGAGGTCGAAGACGATGAGTGATCTCGGCGCACAGAAACGACTCGCTGCTGACGTCCTCGACGTTGGCGAACGCCGTGTCTGGCTTGATCCCGACGAATCCGACGAAATTGCCGAAGCAATTACTCGCGAAGACATTCGTGAGTTGGTCGATATGGGGATCATCCAGGCCAAAGGCACACAGAACAACTCCCGCGGTCGGGCGCGCGAACGTAACGAAAAGCGTTCATACGGCCACAAAAAGGGCCACGGCAAACGGAAAGGCAAAGCCGGCGCTCGACAGAACCGCAAAGACAGCTGGGTCTCGCGCATTCGCGCCCAGCGCAAGCGGCTCAAGGAACTTCGCGAGGATGGAACGATCGACCGCACGCAGTACCGCGAGCTGTACAACAAAGCCAGTGGTGGCGAGTTCGACAGCGTAGACCGGCTCGAAGCGTACGCTCGAAACAACTACGGCATTGAGGTGAACGCATAATGGCAACTGGACCACGATACACAGTGCCGATGCGCCGCCGCCGTGAGGTTCGAACAGACTACCACCAGAGGTTGCGCCTGCTGAAATCCGGCAAACCTCGTCTGGTCGCCCGGACGAGCAACAAGCACGTCAGGGCGCAGCTGGTCTCCCCCGGATCTGATGGCGATGTTACCCACGTTGCTGCCTCGAGTGAGGATCTGGCAGCGTACGGCTGGGAAGCTCCAACCGGGAACCTTCCAAGCGCGTACCTGACTGGCTACCTCCTTGGAGTTCGTGCTGTTGAGGCTGGTCTCGAAGAGGCCGTCCTCGATATCGGACTCAACACGGCAACCCCCGGTAACAAGGTGTTTTCGGTCCAAGAAGGAGCAATCGACGCTGGCCTCGAGATTCCACACAACGACAGTGTGCTGGCCGACTGGTCGCGCAACCGCGGCGAACATATCGCCGAGTATGCCGAGCAGTTGGACGAGCCACTGTACAGTGGGGAGTTCGACGCCACTGAACTACCTGAGCACTTCGACGATGTGCTCGCAACACTGCAGGAGGACGAATGAGCCAACGAGATAACAACGGCTGGGAGCCGCGAACGCGGCTTGGCCGCAAGGTACAGAACGGCGACATCACGACGATGGACCAGGCACTCGCCTCGGGTCTCCCACTGAAAGAACCCCAGATTGTCGACCAGCTCCTTCCCGGACTGGAAGACGAAGTCCTCGATATCAACATGGTCCAGCGGATGACTGACTCGGGTCGCCGAGTCAAATTCCGCTGTGTCTGTGTGGTTGGCAACCGTGATGGCTATCTCGGATACGCACAGGCCCGCGACGAGCAGGTCGGCGGTGCAATCCAGAAAGCCATCGACGTCGCCAAACTCAACATCATCAAAGTCGACCGTGGGTCGGGCTCGTGGGAGGACTCTGCCGGTGGAGTCAACTCGCTGCTCCGAACTGCGGAAGGCAAAGCTGGCTCGGTGACGGTCAAAATCATGCCCGCCCCACAGGGGCTTGGGCTTGCCGCCGCCGAGACCGTCCGTAACATCCTCGAGTTGGCTGGCATCCAGGACGCCTGGACTAAGTCGGACGGTAACACCCGGACGACGGTCAACCTCGCCAAGGCAACGTACAACGCCCTGGAGAACGCTGCACAGTCCCGAACGCCACAGCGCGCAAAGGCTGTCCAGCAGGAGGCCAACGAATAATGCAGGCACTCGTCCAACTCCGCGGAGAGGTCAACATGTCCCAGGACGTTCGTGATACGCTAAAGATGCTGAACCTACACAGCATCAACCACGTCACGTTCGTTCCTGAGACCGACACCTACCGCGGCATGATCACGAAGGTCAACGATTACGTTGCGTTCGGCGAACCGAGTGCCGATGTTGTGGCGACGCTCATCGAGCGACGCGGCGAGCCCGAAGAGGGTGCCGCCGACATCGACGACGAGTGGGTTGCCGACAACACAGAGTACGACGGTGTCGCTTCGCTTGCCGAGGCACTCGTCGACGAAGAGACGACGCTGCGCGAGCAGGGACTCTCACCCGTTGTCCGGCTCCACCCACCACGCGGTGGCCACGACGGAATTAAACACCCGGTCGTCGAGGGTGGCCAACTGGGTCGTCACGACACCGAGGATATCGATACGCTGTTGGAGGCGATGCGATAATGGGATCCAAGAAACGCAGACAGCGCGGCTCGAGAACTCACGGCGGCGGTACCCACAAAAACCGGCGCGGAGCCGGCCACCGTGGTGGCCGTGGCCGTGCGGGCCGCGACAAACACGAGTTCCACAACTACGAACCGCTCGGCAAACACGGCTTTAGCCGACCTGATTCGATCACGGATTCGGTCGAAGAGATTCGCATCCAGAAACTCGACGAAGATATCGCACTGTACGTTGCGGACGGCATAGCCGAAGAAGACGGCGACGGCTATGTTGTCGATGCGCGTGACGTTGTCGATGCGGGACACGACGTTGATGTGATCAAGGTACTCGGTGGCGGCCAAGTTCGCAATGAACTGACTGTCACTGCGGACGCCTTTACGGCTGGTGCGGTCGGCCGAATCGAGGAAGCCGGCGGCGAGGCCGTACTCTCAGAGCGTGCCGAACAAGCCGAAGCGGAAGACGTAAACGAAGAGCGTTCAGACGAATCATAACATGAGTTGGAAGGACGCCGCCGAACCGGTACTCACGCGGATGCCTGTAGTCTCTCGTCCGCAGGGACACGTTCCGTTCAAACGGAAACTGTTGTGGACGGGCGGCATTCTCGTCATTTACTTTTTCCTGACGAACATTGCATTGTTCGGCCTTGATGCCGGTGGCAGCGACATATTCGGGCAGTTCCGGTCAATTTTGGCCGGTGAACAGGGATCACTGATGCAAGTCGGCATTGGTCCGATCGTCACCGCTTCGATTGTCCTGCAACTGCTCGGTGGAGCGAACCTGCTCGGGTTGGATACGAGCGACCCGCGTGACCAGATCCTCTATCAGGGACTCCAGAAGCTACTGGTGATCGTCGTCACGGCAGCAACAGCGTTCCCGATGGTGTTTGCAGGCGACTTCCTGCCGGCGAACGCCGAGATAGCTGCTGGATTAGGAATCAACATAACGATTCTCCAGCTCATTATCTTCACACAGGTGTTCATCGGCGGCGTCCTCATCCTGTTCATGGACGAAATCGTGAGCAAGTGGGGTGTCGGCTCCGGTGTTGGCCTGTTCATTATTGCGGCTGTGAGCCAGCAGCTCGTTGGGGGCTTTTTCAGTTGGTCGGGACTCGGTACACCCGGATTCTTTGCCAACTGGTACGGCATTCTCTTCGGTGATCTCGAACTCGGGCCAACGTTCACCGGCGAGTGGTTCCAGTCACTGTTGTTCGATCCGGGTAACGTACTCGGGTTGGTCACAACGGTGTTCATCTTCGCCGTTGTTGTGTACGCCGAGTCCGTTCGAGTCGAGATTCCGCTGAGTCACTCCCGTGTTCGGGGTGCCCGTGGCCGGTTCCCGGTAAAGCTCATCTATGCGAGCGTGCTGCCGATGATCCTTGTTCGTGCACTGCAGGCGAACATTCAGTTCATGGGTCAAATCCTTCAGAACCAGTGGGCCGGCATGCCTGCATGGCTCGGAGAGTACTCCGATGGTGATGTCATCGGTGGAGTGTTCTTCTATCTGGCACCCATTCAGTCGCCGGAACAGTGGATGTGGTTCCTCGGTACGACAACTGGAGAGCCATGGGAGATCATGCTGCGTGTCACAATCGATCTGAGCTTCATGATTGTCGGTGGAGCGATCTTTGCGATCTTCTGGGTCGAAACCACTGGCATGGGCCCGGAAGCAACTGCCAAACAGATCCAGAGTTCGGGAATGCAGATCCCCGGCTTCCGACGTAACCCACAGGTTGTCGAGAAAGTCATGGAGCGATATATCCCACAGGTGACTGTCATCGGTGGCGCACTTGTTGGACTGCTTGCTGTAATGACGAACATGCTCGGCAGCATCGGTAACGTCTCCGGAGAAGGACTGCTGCTGACTGTGTCGATTACGTACAAACTGTACGAAGAAATCGCCGAAGAACAAATGATGGAGATGCATCCAATGATGCGTCAGATGTTCGGCAGAGAATAGCCCTTCGGGGGCTCACATCTATTCGGTCTGAGATCGAACTATGCTTATTTTGTCCGTCATTGTGTCTTAGCTGGATCAATAACTTTCATCGTCGTTTAGACAGTCTCAAACGCCGAATTTGTAGTCGAATCACCGACGGATGTCCGAAAATTAGTCTCGAGGGGAGCCGGATTATGTATATTTGTACTGAAAATATCTGTTCACAGAAACGTGTTTATACACAGTTGCCCATGGTACTGATGCGCACAGAAAGCACAGTATGAGACACGATTACGACCTCCCACCCGAGTGGGACGCGATGAGCGATGAGGAAAAATCTCGCTGGTTCACCCAAGAGCGGTGTCGGCGGCAGGCAATGGCCCAACAGACGCCAGCCCGCGATGAACTCGAGTATTCTGCGGAACGACTCGCCAGAGTGCTTTCAGCCCGTGGGTATGAACCTGTCGCTGCCCAGCGGTAACGTCGATAGCCTATTTCAGTAGGTTCTGTGGCGATACTCGGAAACGGACCTGGGTAGAATTTGGGAGAGATTCGGGCCGAATCCGAGAGGTACTCTGGAAATAGTTCATAGTGGTTCGTCTCTTTTTTATCTCTGTATATGTCGAAAGAAACACGACGAACAGTCCTGAAAGCTGTCGGTAGCGTTGCAGTTGTCGGAACACTGGCCGGTTGTCTCGGCAATGACGAAGCGCCCGAAGCCGAATCGGAACCCGAAGACGACACGGACGACGAAACGGAGACTGAAGAACCGGAGGCCGCACTCCGTGTGGCGCACCTCTCGCCCGATGCACCGAACGTCGACGTCTACATTGATGGCGATGCAGTGCTCGAAGACGTTCCGTACCGCGAGGTAAGTGAGTATCTCGAGGTACCTGCGGCGACCTACGATGTCATGATCACAGCCGCCGGTGACATGGAGACGGTTGTCTTCGATGAAAACCTGGAGGTGCCAGCCGGTGAGTTTACTGTCGCCGCTCTCGGTGAACTCGACGATGTCACCGAGCCGTTTGACCTTGAGGTCTATGAGGACGACACTTCGGATCCAGGCGAAGACACACGCGTCCGACTCGTTCACGCTGCTCCCGACGCACCGAACGTTGACGTCACCGTTGACGGTGAGCCGCTGTTCGAAGACGTGCCGTTCGGTGCAGCCGGTACGATCGAGGTGGCCGCCGAGGAGTACGAACTCGAAATTCGACCTGCAACCGAAGCTGTCGACGGCGATGTGGTTGCGACGTTTGATCTCGCTCCTGAGGCCGGTGTCGTCTACACAGCGTTTGCGGTCGGCTATCTCGAGCCAGAAGATGCCCCAGCCGACGAAGCATTCGATCTCGAGGTCGTCGTCGACAACGAGTAGGCTGCGAGCATCCACATCTCAGACGTCGAACAAGCGTTGATTGATCCCAGTATATTTATCTCGAGCGATACCACTGTTTGGCGTATGGAGGCTGTCTTATGGTACGTTCTCACAGGTACCCGAGGCGGCCCAAACCGTATTCGCATTCTTCGGGCGATCGAAGTGCGCCCGCGAAACGCCAATCAACTAGCCGAGTTGCTCGAACTCGATTATTCGACGATCAGACACCATCTGGATGTTCTCACAGAACACGGTATCGTCATGAAAACCGGCGGCGAGTACGGCGCAGTGTACTCACTAACCACGGAGGCACGGCACAACTGGGAGCTGATCGAAGAGATTGCAACGGAGCTATCATGACAAACACACACAGCGAGGCAAGAGACGAATGATCGACTGGATCGATGTGGCACGCATTAGCGTGCTGTGTAACGTTGTGCTACTACTGACACTGACAGCGATCTGGACGCGCAACTATCGGGCATTCAGATCGAAACACGCTATCGGCCTGGCGGTCTTCGGAGTGGTGCTGCTTGCACAGAACCTCCTGTCACTGTACTTTTATCTGTTTCACCCGGTGCTTGCGGGCTGGTTTGCGACTGATATGCCTCCACTGGCTTGGCAGGCAAACATCGTCGTGCATGTCTTCCAGAGTATCGCGCTCATGTTCTTGTTATGGGTCACCTGGGACTGAGTGTGTCTTCTTCTCGAAGCGATCAGTTCATACTATCTTTCTTTTCGAAGAACATGTCTGAGTCCCCGCGCAAACGGCAGCGGGTCTTCGATACGCAAGTTGTCGAACCGTGGCATCTCATAACATGACGACACCACAGCCCACAGTTCGCCAAGCAACGACGGCTTGTCAACCAGCGGCGAGTCCTCTCGAAGAATGCTCAGTAGGTAGCCCAACTCACCGTACAGCAGATGGCTACCGACGCCAACCTCATAGCGGTGCTCGATCAACTCGGGTGTTCTTCTTGCTAACAACCAGTAGTAGTACGGAAAGTCCGCTCCGGCTTGCACCGCACAGGCGAGCGACTGCCACATCCGTGGGTTGATCTCGGTGAGGACAAACTCGCCTGTTTCGGCATCCTGCATAAACTCGATACAGGCCAACCCATGATACTCGAGACTCTCCAGAAGCTTTCGGCCCGCTGTTTCGAGTTCGGGGATACTGACTGTCTCGCGGTAGACACCGCCGCCGCCAGTATACGAATCGCCGCGAATTTGGCGATGCTGAAACGTCGCCAGCGGCTCACCGTTCTCATAGAGTGCCCCGAAGACATACTCATCACGGCTCCGGACGTACTCTTGGGCAATCGGGACATGTTTCATCTCGTTGACGATCGCGTCTACGTCGGGCTGTTCGCCCGGTGGTAGATGAATAATCGTTTTGACTGTCTCGCTTTCGGCCACACCGCAGGCAGCGAGATATGAGTCGGTCAACAGATTGTAGCGGGATTTGATGAGCCGTTCGGGACTCCAGTCGTCAACCTCGGTCAACAGCCGCGTCTCTGGAACCGCTACACCTGCGTTTTTGGCCGCAGTTGCCAGTCGCATTCGGTCGTGAACCGTCCTGAGCAGTTCAGTGTTGGGTGTCGGCAGCGAGACGTACCGGTCGAACTCCGTTGAGTATCTGGCAAATAGGTACGGATCATGCGGGCGGATCGGAATGATCGTTTTCACATCCGGTCGCGCTGCGATGCCAAGCAGTGCGTCCTTGTACGCCTGGAGGTCATCGTACGCTGAGGGTATCCAGATCTGTTCGTCACAAAACCTCGAGGCTGCCGCAGGGACGTCTTCGTGTTCGGAGGCGACGATTGTGGTGACCCCCGCTCGAGCCAACGACCGAACACACGAGTAACTTCCCGGATCGAACCCTGTCGGAATCAACACCGACTCTGCGGCTGGGTCAGTCATACCGCAACTGGGCGACAAAGACGTATTAGTAGTAAGTGGATACGTAACTAATCAGCCAATAGGATACTATTGCTGGCACAGATAGTACACATAGCACCACGGTAGGCATTCATTACTTGTTGTATTCGATCTTCTGAGAGCGGCCGACAACAGCCAAAAGAACACGGGTTAAGTGTGTTCGACCCCTATAGTACGTATGTCGGAACCAACCGATCTCGGGACGCTACGACGCGGTACTGAGTTGGTCAAACGCGGCTTTGCACAGATGCAGAAAGGCGGCGTCATTATGGACGTTGTCACTCGCGAGCAGGCGCGGATTGCCGAAGACTGCGGGGCTGTTGCGGTGATGGCTCTCGAAGCCGTCCCGGCAGACATCCGCAAACGCGGCGGTGTCGCCCGAATGCCTGATCCGTCGAACGTCTCTGAAATCATCGATGAGGTCTCGATTCCCGTTATGGGTAAATCCAGAATCGGCCACCACACTGAAGCCCAAATTCTGCAGTCTTTGGGCGTCGATATGATCGACGAATCAGAGGTGCTGACGCCAGCCGACGACGAGTACCACATCGACAAACGCGAATTTACTGCACCGTTCGTCTGTGGGGCCCGCAACCTCCCGGAAGCACTACGGCGAATCCACGAGGGTGCAGCAATGATCCGTACCAAAGGTGAGGCCGGAACGGGTGATGTCAACCAGGCCGTCCAACATCAGCGGACAATGATGAACCAGATTCGCACGATCGAAGGTCTTGAGGACGAAGAGCGTGAAAAGTGGGCCCGCGAACACGGCGCACCACGTGAGTTAGTCCATGAGACCGCTGAGATGGGCCGACTGCCCGTGGTCAACTTTGCGGCTGGCGGCATTGCCACGCCCGCAGATGCGGCACTGATGATGCATCACAGCTGTGATGGCATTTTCGTCGGCTCAGGAATCTTCGGTGCCGAAGAGCCAGAACAGATGGGCAACGCCATCGTCGAGGCAGTCAACAACTGGGATGATCCTGATGTGCTTGCCGAGATTGCTACGACCGCTGGAAGTGGCATGAAAGGCCAAGCTAACGATACGATCCCAGAGGAAGAACGGCTGCAGGGCCGCGGCGTCTAATCGCAGGCGAGTTCGGTTTCATACTCTGAGGAGTCTGTTTTTATACGGTACTTCGGTGACCGGGTAACACAGCTACCAGACTGCAAAATAACCACACCGTTGTATGATACCGAGCAACTGCATACAGAGGTTCGCGAAGATCACTGATTGTTATATTGCAGGCTCCGAAACAGCGTACACGAATGGTAATTCTGTGAGATATTATTATTTCGGAGGGTCTCGGTGCGGTTTGTGGCGGCAGTGGGTGGGTTGTGTTCACTCAGCTTTTGACCGGTCACCCGTGTCTGTGTCGCTTTGTTCGGTACGAATCTGTTATAACAGCGTCGCACCCTGGCTTACCTGCGTTTGGTAGGCACGGGCGTCAACGCCTGTGTCGGCGAACGCCTCGAGCATTGCCGTTGCAACCGCTCGTCTGTTGTTGTCCGGACAGACCGCAAGCAGCGATGGCCCTGCGCCGCTGACAGTGACACCGGCGGCTCCAGCCTCGCGGGCGGCAGCAGCAACCTGCTCGTAGCCCGTAATGAGTTTCGCACGTGCTGGAGTTACCAGTGGGTCGGCCATTCCCCGACCGACGAGTTCGGGATCTGACTGACACATCCCTACTGCAAGCGTTGCGGCGTTACCAACGGTTTCGACGACCTGTTGCATGCTTGCGGTTTGGGGAACGACTTGGCGGGCATCCCGCGTCGAGACCGCAATTTCGGGCAGACAGGCGACGAGTGGAATGTTCGTATCAACGCTCGTTACTCCGTCGGCAGTCGCAATCGTAAATCCACCGAGAATCGAGGGTGCCACGTTGTCAGCATGGGCAACCCCTGAGACGACTGCCTCACCTTCGGCGGCGATTGGGACGAGTTCCTTTCTGGACAGTCCCCGATCGTACAGTTCGTTGAGTGCGACGGCCGCCCCAGCCGCACTGGCGGCCGACGAGCCCAGCCCCGAGGCGGGTCGGACGCCTTTGTCGATCTGGATGTGGGCAGGAGCCTCGAGAGCTTCCACAACCGCGCCGACGGTGTTTTTGTCCGGGTCGGTCGGAATGTACTGACTACCGACGCCCGTTACTTCGATGCTGGTCCGGTCGGCGCGTTCGACACGGATCACGTCTGCGGGCCGGTCGAGTGCAACCCCGAATACATCGAAACCGCTGCCGAGATTAGCACTCGTCGCCGGCGCGCGAACCGTAATCATGCGGCTGGGTTATCGGAGTCGAGACAAAAAGATAGCGAACCAAACCGAGGTAGCTGGCTTTTCACGATTAGTTTTTCGCAGTCGTATACACGATTGGGCCAACCACGATGAGCGTTATCCCGAAAAACAGATACAGCTCTGGCATCATATCTGCTGGAGTCACAATAAAAATAAGCCCAAACAAGGTGGTGTTGAGGCCGATGAGCTTCTGAGATTTCAGTGGAAGCGATCCAACAGTGGCCAACAGAAACGCCACAAGCAGGATTTGGCCCATATTGAACTCGAGCAGGATCCCATCAACAAACTGTAGTGGCAGCATTCTTATCCATAGCTCACACAGAAACCTGCATTAAAGTTCCGTTCTTCCGTTCTGCAACGGCACCAACAAGACCACAGTGGGGGCGTTTATTCGGGGCCTGTGATATTAAGCGGTCTGATCCAGCCGTACCACAACACAAACACCATGCCACTGTAGCCCATCACGAAGATAATCTGTCCCAGTACGTCCAACCCGAGCTGTCCGAACCCCCAACGGGCAACCCCCGAGCCGGCGATACCCACAAACAAGACCAGCGCTACCAGTGGTGCATCCGACCGCAGAAACTCACTCAGCGTCGTTTCGACCATACACACTCTCGGTCTGCCAGCCGTGTCAATCGCTCGGTTCCTCGAGACCACCCGTGCAAAACTCACCTATAATTATATGTACGGACTGCTCACATTGGACGTGTTGTCTCAGGCCATCACGTCTTCGAGCGCTGAGTTAGTATGCGATTGATACAGACACTTGTTCCGGAAGGAAAACACACGACGGTCGTCGATATCCTCGAGTCCGAAGAGATCGACTTTGCGATGACCGAAGAGAGTTCGGATTCGGACTACAGCGATATCGTCTACATTCCGGCGGAATCCGAGCGTGTCGAAAGCATTGTCGACAGACTCCGAGATGTCGGCGTCGAACGCGAGGGGTATATGGTCATCAGTGATGTCGAGACTATCGTTTCTGAGCAGTTCGAACAAAAACAGGACGAAGAAAGCGAAAACGGAGCCAACGACCGTATCTCACGTGATGAACTCCGAACCAAAGCCCGAAACCTCTCGCGGAGCACACCGAACTACCTGGCGTTGACGATTATCAGTGCGGTCGTTGCGACCGCAGGGTTGCTACAGGATAGCGCGGCGGTCGTTGTCGGTTCGATGGTGATTGCACCACTAATCGGCCCAGCGATGGCCTCTTGTGTTGGGACGGTGATTAACGACGATGATCTGTTCTGGGAGGGGATTCGGTCTCAGACGGTCGGGCTTGCAGTTGCGGTGCTGAGTGCGGTCGTCTTTGCGGTTGCCTACCGATTTGTGCTCGCTCCGGAACTCGAGTTACTGTTGATCCAGCAGATTGCCGAACGCGCCCATCCGGGACTGCTCGCACTGGCAGTTGCCCTCGGAGCGGGAACTGCGGGTGCACTATCGTTGACCTCTGGAGCCGATGAGGCGCTAGTGGGTGTAATGATCGCTGTCGCGCTGATGCCCCCGGCCGCCTCTGTTGGTCTCGGGATCGCGTATCTTGATCTTCGAGTAGCCTTCGGTGCGGGCGTATTGGTGATGGTGAATCTGTTGTCGATTAATGCAGCCGGTATTGTCACCATTTGGCTCAAACGTTACAAGCCCAGCCACTGGTTCGACGCCCAACAAGCCCGCAGGTTCACCCTCGAGCGAATAGCTGTCTTCGGGTTGACAATCTTGCTTTTGACCTCGTTTTTGGTCATGAGTTCGCTGGATGCTCGAGACAACATGGCCTTCGAAAATCAGGCCGAAGCGATCGCCGAAGAGGCCACCGAGAACCTGCTTTCTGTCGAGTTTAGCTACCAAGCAGATCTAGTCTCCCAACAGCCCAGTGGCATTACCGTGTATGTCCACGGCGATGAGCCGCCGGCTGCCAGCGAGTTACGCGATCACATACGTGAAGAAACCGGCGTCGACGTGCCTGTCACGGTGATCATCGAACAGGCAGATGTCGCCTAAACTGCCTGCGGTCACGCTGTTCTCGCGTTTATATGGCAATGACGAGACGCGAAGCGTCTCGAACCACTTGACCCCGAGGCAGTTGACCGAGGATCTATTGTTGCTCGCTCGAGAAGGCGACGAGATTGGCGAGACGACGCCAGTTGAGATCGCTGCAGTCGCCGAACAGGCCTCTCGAGCGGTCTTGCTGGACGATGCGTCGTTGGCTATCGAGACAGACCAGACTGTGATGGCCGACCGGAGCCGACTTGAGCAACTCCTCGGAAACCTGCTGGGAAACAGCATCGAACACGCTCATACATCGACCGCTCAGCAGCCAGCCAGTACGGCCGAAGACGGCGGTTCGGCTAAAAGAGACGGTTCAGCCACATCCCCAACCGATATCCAGGTTACACTTGGTGAGTTGAATGGTGGATTCTACAGATAATCAAGGCGAGTGCCTCGGGGCTTGACCCCGAGGGTGAAGCCGACATAAATTTCCAACCTCTCAATAAGCATTAAGTAGTGTAAACACATACTGATATGTGTGACACGGAAGTACACAGTAACGGTTCCAGATGAACAAGGAGAGTGGTTAGACGACCAACCACACCTCTCTCCGAGTGGTCTGCTCCAAAAAGCGAT
>LKML01000012.1 GCA_001563795.1 Haloferacaceae archaeon B1-Br10_E2g22
AAGCTAGGACAGGGATTTGAACCCTGGAAGTCTCGATTACAAGTCGAGTGCATGAACCGCCCATGCTCTCCTAGCACGCCTGCGAGTCTCGATTAGTCGCCCCCCTTTGAGTGTGTATCGTTTTCCATCGACTTTGTTAACTCGAGTCGATGGGGCCGGTAGTCGTGTCGGCGGTAAAAGCGTCGAGCGTCGTCGTTGGCTGCCAACACCTCGAGCGAGACAGTCTCAGCGCCCAACTCGGCCAACTCGGTTTCGGCGGCTGCAAGCAGCTTGCTGCCAACGCCCCTGTTGCGAGAGCCAGCTCGGACGTACAGATTGACAATCACACCAGTCTGTTCGTCCTGAACGTAGCGGCCGTCTTTGAGAGTATACATCACGAATCCCAGCATTTCATCGTCTTCGCTGGCGACCAACACCCCATCGGAGACGATGTGACGAACGATTGTCTCGGCGACCGCCTGTCGGTTTTCGACGGCCAACAGCCGCGAGCCGTACTGCCGCTGGTCGGTCGCTAACTCGACCCAGAAGTCGGCCAGTAGATCAACTGCGTCAGTCTGTGGCTGGCTGATCTCCATCAGTAGGCTCGGCAGTCTACACACACCTGTTGGCCGTTGCGTTCCGAAAGCTCTGGAGCCAACGCTCCACAGACCTCACAGATACTTTGTGTTGAACTTTCGACGGTCGCCGCCTCGGTCTGTTCGGTAACCGCAAGCGGCTCTTCGGGCTGGCTGGTGCTACCGGCAGTCTCGACGCTTTCGTGAGCAGCCAACACATCTCGGTCGGTGAGCACTCCGAGGACTTCGTCTCCAGTGACGACGAGCAGTTGGGAGCGGCCTCTCGAGACGAGCAGTTGGGTGGCATCAGCCAGCGATGCTGTTGGCTCGAGGGTTGCTACCGGTGGCTCCATGACCGCTGCGACCGGGGTCTGTGCGGTGTCGTCTAACAGTGCGGCCATCGCCGTTTGGGCCGACACCAACCCAAGTGGCTCGCTACCGCGAAGGACGACAACTTCCTCGGCAGCTTCGTCTCGCATCAACTCGGCGGCATCGGCGAGTGTATCTGACTCACTGACCCCGAGAAACTCTCTGTTCATCACATCTCGAACTGTGATACCATTACGCATACATACTCATGGGCGACAACCGACCAAAAAAGCACCTGCAGAATAGTTAAGAACACGTCGAACGAACAGATGAGGTCGGATTGGCTCGGCTAGCGGGTACGGCTGAACTGGTCTGCGCCTTCGTAAAACCAGTAGCCACCGTTTCGCATGGCCCGGCCGACGGCCTTGTGCATTTCGACGATATCACTGAACTCCGATTGATCGAGGTGCTCGAAGATTTCTCGTACCGAGACAACCGTTTCGTGGTCGATTCGGATCGGCTCCTCGCCGTAGTCATCGACGAACGTTTTGGCCTCCAGTGGGAAATCTTCGTTTTCGTCGAGCTTCTTTGCGATCACCGCATGGCCGTACTGGCGGCCGCCCTCGCTGCCTTTTTCGCCGTCGGGATCGTGTGGCCAGTCCATACAAACTGATTCACACGGTGGATGGTTAGTCTTACGCTCCCAGCCGACTGCACTCGAGAGAATCTACCGACAGCGACGGTTGCAGACTCCGAACGGTAACGATTTTAGGTCGTCCTCGCAACCGCCCAGTATGGACGACCGCACCCGCAGGTACCTCCGCGAGCGGTTCGGCGATTACTACCGAGCCACAACGGTTGGGCTCCCGCCGGCTGCCAACGAACGCGAGTGGGGTCATATCCCGTGGACGCCCGGAACGGGAACGACGATGGTTCGACACCAATCGCAACTCGAGTTAGGCGACGTCGATGACTTTCTGGCCCGGACTGCGCCCCGACACGCCTACTTTTCGGCCGCCAGATACACCGATCCCTCGGCCAGCACGATGTCACAAAAAGGCTGGCGCGGGGCGGATCTCGTGTTTGATCTGGATGCCGACCATCTTCCCGGTGTCGACCCCGAGGAGGCGACGTACGCCGAAATGCTCGAGGTCTGTAAAGACGCCCTCTTTCGTCTCCTGCGGTTCATCGAGGAGGATTTTGCATTCGAGGACGTCGAGGTCGTTTTCTCAGGCGGCCGAGGCTACCACGTGCACGTCCGTGATGCCGAGGTTCAACAACTCGACAGCGATGGGCGCCGAGAGATCGTCGATTACGTACTGGCCGAAAACCTCGAGACCGACAACCTGATTCGGACTATCTCGGCGGGCGGAACCACTCGGCGCGTCCTGCGAACCGAAGGTGGGTGGGGCCGACGCGTCCACACGGAACTACTGGCGGTGATCGAGGAACTCGATGACCTCGAGGAACCCGAAGCCCTCAAACGGCTCACCGAGATCAAAGGGATCGGCGAGGGTCGCGCCGAGACGATTCTCGGCGCTATCGAGGCAAACCGCAAGGCAATCGAAACCGGGAATATGGAGGCCGGCGGCCCAGGAATTCGACTACTTGTGAGGACGCTGGCCGAAGACGTGAAAGCCGCTGAATCCGCCCCAATCGACGAGCCCGTGACCACGGATACCCACCGTCTCATTCGGTTACCGAAAACACTTCACGGCGGCAGCGGACTGGTTGTCAAACCTCTCGAGCGTGAGCAACTCGAGGCGTTCGACCCGCTGGTGGATGCCATTCCGGAGCGGTTTCGTGGCCAAACAATCGAGATCGAACTCGCAGAACCACAGCGAGTTGAACTCGACGGCGACATAACTAAGTTGGAGGCCGGTCATCACACAGTAGCAGAGTACGTCGGCGTCTTTCTGATGGCGCGCGGCGAGGCACAGAAAGTATGAATCTCGACGAGCTTCGAACAGTCCAATCGAAAGAACGCCGCAAAGACAGCCTCCAGCAGCTGCGCGATTCGTTCTATAGGGACGTTGCAAGCTTTATTCAAGATCTCAAAGCCACCCGCGACCGCCGCGCCCAGCAAGTCGACGACCCGTTTGGCGACTCCGAAGTTCGGCGGCTCTCCGATGAACTCGAGACGGCCGAAGAAGTCGCCGAAGCCGTCTACGAACGCCGAGTCGGCAAAGTGGTCAAACTCGCCAGCTTTGCGGCCGCCGAGATGCCCGTCGACGACGAGGGCATGACCAGCGAGGAACGCGAACTGTTCGATGATCTGGTCAGACGGATCTCACAAAACAAACAGGCAGTCTTGGATGTGCTGTCGGGCCCCACCGAAACCACCGAGAGTCGGGCACCAGATTCCAGCAAAACTGGCCCCACGAATCCGGCTGAGACTCCAAGCAAAACCCAACCAACCCAGCCGACAGCGACACAAACTACCCATAAGGCTGACTCGCCGCTAGACAGTGACAACGTGCTTGCCGAGGCCATGGGCACGGACACAAAAGAGCCGACAGCCACCACCGACGCTGAATCAGCAGCTGATCCAGCCTCGGTGGCCGCCGGTTCGGGCGATACGGCAGCCGAGGACGTCCCACCACCCGAGGCCGAACCGGAGCCCGATGCCGTGTTGGGTACTTCGACCGACGGCGGGACAGCCAAAGTAGCTGATCTAACCCATTCCGGGACAACTCATGTTGAGTCATCCACACCGACTGCCGGCGAGACAACGACAAGCGAAACCGCCGACAACACAAGCCCGACCGACGAGAAAAACGAGCGGACGACCGTTCGGATCACGAAAAACGTCGGTGACATTTTTTGTGTCGATGGCCGCGAGTACACCCTTCGGTCGGAAGATGTTGTCACACTACCGACAACGAACGCCGAGCCGCTGGTCGATCAAGACGCTGCCCAACGACTCGAGTGATCGGTCGTCCGCAGTGGGTGGTCTACTTACTTGATAATCGTCACCGGCACAGTCGCTTTATCGAGTATACTTTTTGCGACGCTGCCGAAGTTTGTCGAATCCTCTGAGAGTCCACGGTGGCCGACGTAGATTGCATCGATACCCGTTTCTTTTGTGTGGTTGGTGATCGTCTCGGCGGGCCAGCCCGCAAGCAGTTCTGTTGAGGTCTCCAGAGGGCTGTCACGCTTTTCGGCGGCAGTTTGGGCGATGCGTTCGGCCTCCGAAAGTGTCTGTTTGCCGTACTCAATGGCAGTATCGCTGCCGGGAATGACGAGACTGCCCTCGACCAGCTTTGGTTCCGGTGTGAGTACATGAACGATTTCGAGGGGAGCCCCCCAAGCAGTGGCCTCGATAGCCGCATGTTCGACCGCACGCTTGCTGACTGCCGAGCCGTCTGTGGCAACAAGATACTGCATAGTTGACCTGATGGCTTGGCCATTATTAATGACTCTACTCTGTTCTCATCCGATGAGAGGCGGCAGTGCGGTTCAGCGCGAATCGAGCCGACAGGTGTTGTCGGCTGCACCAGCATAAAACGAGGCCAACTGGGCTGGAACTGTTGTTTCATCGACCACATTAACGACGAGATCTGACTCGCTGAGCGTCTCGCCGTCGTTGTTGTAGGTGTTTTCACGCACAGCCGCTTCGCCCATCAACTCGAGTTCGCCGGCAATGTTGCCGACTACGACACAGGGGCGATCACGTTTGCGGTCGACCTGCTCGTTGGCCCGCGAGAGGCCGGTGTCTGTGATGTCGATTACGTTTTCAGTCGGCCGCCACGATCCAAACAGATCCAATACGAACAGTCGGTTGCTTGCCAGTGCGTCATCGAGTCTCACGCCTGTCTCTCGGTCGAGTACTGACGCCAGCGTCGATCGGCCGAGAGTTGCAGTCGGCGACAGCGAGACGGCCCAGCCCGCATCAATGGCAGCCGCACAAAGCCCTGCAACTGCCTCATCAACGGTTGATTCAGTGCGACTGTCGGTTCGTTCAGCAGCCAGGACGTTTCGCGAGCCAGCCGGCAGCCCGCCGGTAGCATCAAGCATATCGATTCCCGTTGGGACAGTCGGTGCCTGACTAAGTCGCTGCTCGCGCTGGGTTCGTGCGGTCGACAGTGCATCGTCAATCTCTCCGAGGAGATCAGTTGTCTGGGCACGTTCGTCACGAATATCGACAACTGACTGTTCGATCTCACTGGCGGCCTCCGAGGTGTTTCGCGTGAGGTTAGCCACACGCGTGCTTGCTTCGGCTCCTTCGGAGACTGCCGCCGAAACCTCTTCGACACCAGCGGCTGCTGAGTCCATTTCGTCTTCGACAGTATCGAGTTGGTTATCAGCCGTCTCGACTTCTGTAGTACCGGTCTCGACGGCAGAGACGGCCGACTCGAGCGAGTCAGTGACTGTATCGGTGACGGATTTGATCTCCTTGACGGCGGTTTCGATCTCTTCGGTGCGCGATTGGGATTCTTCGGCCAGCGATTTCACCTCGTCGGCGACCACCGCAAAGCCTGCACCCTCCTCGCCGGCTCGAGCGGCCTCGATGGAGGCATTGAGCGCCAGCAGATTGGTTTTGTCGGCGATGTCATCGATAACATCGACGATCTCATCAATTCGGTTAATCTGTGCTTCGAGCGTCTCGAGTTGTGTATCGACACGTTCGGTTGCCCTCGAGGCATCCTCCATGGCCTGTGTGGCCTCGCTGGTTGCTTTTCGACCCGCAGTGGCTGCAGATGCCGCCCGGTCTGTCGTCTGGCTTACCTCTTGGGCACTTGAGGCGACCTGTTGGATGGTAGCGCTCAACTCGGAGACATCATCAGCGACCGTCTCCATATCCGTGACCTGCGTGCTGGCGGCATCCCGGATCAACGAGAGCCGCTCGTCGACGGATTCCGATGTCGCATGGACAACGCTGACCGCGCCCTGAGCGTTGGCAATCATCCCGTCTTCGATAGTCGAACCATGAGCCTCATCAACAGCCGGCTGTTCTGTAGACATTCAGGCAGACAAAGAACAACAAACAACAAAAATATTTATACATTAAATAAATAATGAACAAATAAATGTTAAGTCGAAAGACATGTAGACAAAATTTTGGACTAAAGGTTTAATTTGTTTTTGTAGTGTCGAAGTTCCTTATTTGCTGTTTTATACCAGTTTTGTATGATTTCTTCAATTGGCTTGTACTGGCGGCGCTGCTCAGGTGTATTGTAACTGTCTCACCATGGATAGGATAACCAGAGCCCACTGCCGTCGTTTCTGTGGTGTTCACAGTCCCGCTGAGTGCTGTTTCTTACTGCAAACTGACTGTTGGGTAGTGTCGTTCTTGATTCTTTATTTATCCGTTAGAGTGGATAAGGCGGGTGGGTATGGCTATCATACTTTTGTCGTGTCGTCCCGAATAGCCTATTATGACAGAATCTTGGGAAATATTGTGCCCAGCGCAGATCGATGCTTCTGGCCCCGAGTCTGTGTCCGATTTTGCCACATCGGTCGGTGTAGATAGTTACGACAGCACTGCTGCTGTGCTCGCTGATATCGACCAGTACGACGCAGTAATCGTCCGGACTACCGAACTCACCCGCGAGATCCTCGAGCGCGCTGAGAAGTTGAAAGTCATCGCCAAACATGGCACTGGAGTAGATAACATCGACATCGCAGCCGCCTCTGAACAGGGAATCGTTGTCTGTAATACCCCAGGTGTCAACGCCCGTTCGGTCGCCGAACACACGCTTGCGTTGCTGTTTGGCGTGCGGCGACACCTCGTGGCAGCCGACCGCCACGTCCGTGCGGGCGGCTGGGATCGCCCCTCGTATACAGGCTTCGAGCTTCAGGGAACCACACTCGGGCTAATGGGGTACGGATCGATTGGCCGCGAAACCGCAGCTATCGCCCGCGGGGTCGGCCTCGAGTTGCTGGTGTATGACCCACACCACGCTGCGGCGACGCTACCCGAGGATACCGAGCGGGTGAACGAACTCATAGACCTGTTTGACAGTGCGGACGCTGTTAGCCTCCATGTACCACTGGACGACTCGACGCGTCAGGCCGTCTCGACAGAGGAACTCGCTGCTCTGGGTGAGACGGGAGTGCTCATAAACACCTCCCGTGGTGGCATCGTCGACGAGGACGCGTTACTCAAGGCACTGGCCTCCGGTGCGATCGGCGGTGCCGGTCTCGATACGTTTGAAAACGAACCACTCGGGTCTGGCCACCCGCTGTATATGTTCGACGAGGTGCTTTTGACACCGCATCTCGGCGGGCTCACCCACAACGCCTTGCGACGTATGAGCCGTCAGGCGGCCGCCAACATCAGAACAGTCTACGAAGGCGGCCTGCCCGACTCGACGATCAATCCCGAGGCAGTAGGCCAGGAGGCTCACCAATGAGGGTCGAAAACGGCTTTCGACAGGCACTCGAGACGGACGAGACGCTTGTTGGGGCTGCCTGCGGAACGTTTTCGCCGACAGTAGTCGAACTGCTTGGATCGGTCGGCTTCGATTTCGTCTGGTTGGATTTCGAACACGGCGGGCCGAGCCCGTACGACAGCACTGTGTTTGAGGAGCTGACCCGCGCTGCCGAGACTGGCGGCATCGAACTGCTTGTGCGGTTGCCCGAGCCCAACCCACCGCTTGTGCGTAAAGTGTTGGATGCGGGGGTGCGAACGATACTCATCCCACGGGTCGAAACAGCCGCCGAACTACGGCAGGCAGTCGCTGCTGCGTACTTTTCCTACGAGGGTGATGTCGGCGACCGCGGGGTCGGACTAGGTCGCACCAGCGAGTGGGAAGGCTACGTCGAAAGTCACATCGGCGGCGAAGACGAGCAAGTGCTCGTCGGCACGATGATCGAAAATCAAACCGCAGTCGACAATATCGAACAGATTCTTTCGGTCTCGAAGTTGGGCTTTGTGTTTGTCGGGCCGGCGGATCTGTCGATGTCGCTGTCAGGCGGCGAACCACTGCATACAACCGCCGACCAACTCGAGACAGCAATCGAGCGTACTCGAACGGCCTGTCTGGATGCGGAGGTTCCAATCGGTCGGATTCAGAACGACCCCGCAGACGCCCGCGAAGCTATCGAGCAGGGATACCAGATCGTTCGAGTCGGTGGCGACATCGGAGCGATTCGCTCGACACTCGCCGAGCGCCTCGAGGCAGTCACCAAGTAGGATTTACCTACGCTGTTGGCAGTTCGACGCGCTGTGGCGGCTGGCCAGTACAACTGTAGCTTTCGAGTTCGTGGACGGTTCGGTCGCGGTCTTCGGGCGTCCGGGCAGTCTGGGTGGTGACTGATTCTTCGAGTACGTACAACGTGAGATACTCACTCGGTTCGTCGCCGACTGTCGCCGTCTCACAGTAGTAGTCGGCTAACAGTTGTTGGGTTCCTTCCGGCGAGTCATGCCGTACACTCGAGAAATAAAACCGCTCGCGGTAGGTCGCAAACTGTGTCTGCAGTTCGGGCGGTCGGTCGGCTGTGAGCTCGCGGTCGGTATGAATGTCCCAGTGGGCTCCAGTCGGCGATTCGGCTGCAACAACATACTGTCGGGCCGTGCGCCGTGGCTCGGGCGCAAAAATCGACCACTCTGTCTGGTGGTCGACCACTGCTGTGGTAGCGGCCTCGAGGTCGTCAGCTGGCTGATTGTCAACAACACCACCGGCCGACAGCACTGAGAGGACTACTATCAGTCCGATAACTCCAGCCAACAGGCCAACCATCGGTCGGTGGTAGCGGGCGAAGGCACTGCAGACATCCACTCGAGGCCCTCGAGGCACGCTTGCGGCGGCATCTTCGGCATGCGACGAGAGACTCGACAGCGTTTCGAGACCACCGACCCGCTCGAGGAGCCTCCGGAGGTCACTCCAGAAACTCGCCTGCAAAAACAGGATCACCCCGGTAATCGAGACGAACCCAAAGGCTCCGATACGGACAGTCACCGCAAACGACAGATGCGCGACGACAAAGACCGCCACAAGTGCGGTTCGCGACCGACCCCGGAGCACAATCAAAAACCACGACCCAAGCAGCATCCCGTACCAGATTTGTCCACCGACCGCCAACAACTGTGGGAAGCTAGCGACGACATCCACCGCCAAGAACGTCATATCGTCGAGACCCATCACCAACACTGCAGCCTCGCCGCTGGCCCACAGCTCCGAGGCGGTTTTGTGGATTCCATTGACGACATAGACAGTGAGCACCTGCAGTAGAATGAGCGCTGCGGGCAGTCCACCAACCGTTTCTCGAGGGGGGCCGATGGCGTGGACGGCGTCGATTGACCAGCGTTCGCCCAGCGGGAGAAAAATCGCCCAGAACAGTAGCCACATAAACAATGTGTCGGCGTAACTCAACACCAGTGGGTTGCGGAGATCCAGCGAGACGACAAAGACGGCGACCAACACAGTCGACAGACGCGCACGGTAGCCGACGAGCAAACTGAACGCAAGCAGTCCATGGATGACGAACAGCCCGGCGGTGACCGACGGGTCGGTCGAAATGAAATAGATTGATGCCACATCAGCGGGTGGAGCCGCCAGCGCGAGCGATTGCGGGACGACACCGGCTTCAGTGTAGAACAACTCGAAGTTTCTGGCCCGCAAGACGAGATCTGCAATGACGAGCAGCCCAAGTGCGATCCGAAACACCGCAAGGGTTCGTGTGTCGATCTCGAGGCGACCATCGACTGTAGACCGAAACGCCGACACCATAGCCCAGTGGTCGTTTCGATCCCGGCGCATATGATTGCACACTGGACAGAACAGCTATATACATTCCTGTCTCCGCACCGGGCCCGGCGGAGCCACGTATTTGTGGCTGTATCGACACCAGATTGTATGCGAAGAGAGTTCGGAACGTTGCCAGCAGTCGGGGCTGTTGTGATCGGACTTTTCGGCCTGCTTGCGGTGCTCGATGGCACGTGGCAGTATTACAGCCAGTGGCGAGTAGTTCGGTGCGCCGAACAGGCACGCGGGACTGTCGAGACAATCGATATTCGAGAAGTGCGAGGAAACAACACCTCGAAAAGCTACCAGCCGTATATTGAATACGAATACCAGACACCGACCCAGCGACTCGAGGGCAATCGGCTGTATCCGGGCCGCCAGTCTAACAGCCTGTTTGGGACGCATTTGGCCGCTAAAACAGCCATCGAGCCGTATGAAGCAGGTGAGCCGACAACCGTCTACTACGATCCACAAAATCCACAGCACGCATTTCTCGATCCGACAGTCCAGGCCGGCTCGTCGCTCGGGACTGTCGGATTCGGCCTCGTGTTGTTCACAATCGCAGTAGTCCTCATGGTCTCGAGCGGAGGGGTTGGCCTGCGATAGCGAAAGCCTATCGGCCGTTAGTCGTCGGCCGGAATCGGTTCTTTTTGACGTGGGAAGTTGTCGATTGTCGCCCGCCGGAAGCCTTCTTCGTCGAACTCGTATTCATCATCAAGGAACTCAATGAGTTGTTCGGTATCCCGCATGGCGTTTTTCAGGCAGGTCGAAGCACCGGGCGACGGTGTAATGTTGAAAATGATGTTGTCGCCAGTCAGTTTGGCTTCGCCCATATCAAGTGATTTCGTCGAGGTGTTGACAATCTGTGGTCGCACTCCGCCGAAGCCTTTCGCACGTTTGATGTCACCGTCTTCGACAGTCGGCACGACTTTCTGGACGTGCGGAAGGAAGGACTTCTCGCCGACAACGGGCAGATCGTACACCAGGTTTTTCAGGACGTACGGGAGCAAGATTCGGTCGGCCATAATGTTGCCGTAGCTCAACAGCGAATCGAGATTCAACTGGAAGACATCGAAGAAATCCGCAACCGTCGAAAGCTCTCCGCGCTCTAAGGCTGGGACGACCTTTGCGGTCGGGCCGAAGCGCGTCAGATTACCATCGTGAACCTCAGCGTCGCCGTGAACCGCCGCGAACGGCAATTTCTTCATCTGTAGCGTGTAGACTTTGCCGTTAAGCAGCGGTTCGTCGGCAATAAAGAAGCTGCCGGCAACCGGCAACAACGAGAGGTCTTCGCCGTAGCCCATCCGCTTGGCGATCTGTAGACTATGGGAACCCGCGGCGACGACGGTGGCATCTGCGCTGAACCAGCCGGCGTCGTCGGTTTCGATGAGGAACTCATCGGCAGTCTCGTTGACTCGTTCGACTTTCGTGTCAGTAAAGACGTCTACGTGGTCGTGATCACGAACTTGGTCAACGAACGCCTGGGCCAACGCACCGTAATCAACGGTGTAGCCGTCCGGCGTCTGAAGTGCCAAGAGTTCTGTATCGGGATCTCGACCCTCGACGACTTTCGGCTCGAGTTCGGCGATCTCTTGACGACCGATCGCCTCGAGTTTGGGGAACAACTCGCCGAAGCCTTCGTCGTACTGGCGGGACTCGAGTTTTGCGACTTCCTCGTCGCCAACCGCTAGTACCATCTTGCTTCGTTTGGCATGCATCTCGCGGTCGGGGTCTTTGGCCTCAAGATAGCCTGCGACCATCTCTGCGCCCTCTTTTACTTTCTCGGCTTTCTCGAGGGTGTAGTTGGTCTCGATGTCACCGAAATGAAGTGTCTGCGAGTTGTGTGTATGATGAGAGTTGATCGCAGCAATCTCGTGTTCCTTTTCGATCAGCGCGACACGTTCGATATCGGTGAACGTTGCTACTGTGTACAACAGTGATGCGCCACTTATTCCACCGCCGACGATGACTAGGTCGTATTCTTTGGTCATATGTACTGGTTCCCTCGGAAACGCTGACTGTCTTCGGTGATGGATAATCGTCTATCTACTAAGTCCCTACTATCTTGGCTGCAGCGTGATAACACAACTCAGTCTCGGTTACGTCTGGCAAGTAGCGCCGAGACAGAAACACAGATGGTGTACGGCCGGCAGTGGCGATTGACCCCAAGATCGCACAGAGAACTCACTCTGCAAACAAAAATATAAAACCAACAGGGAACTGCTCGCGTTCTATTCGGCGGTGATCACGTCATCAATCCGGAGGATCATCGTCGCGGCCTCGGTAGCCGACTTGATGGCCTCCTGTTTGACCGCCGCGGGATCGATGATGCCAGCTTCGACTGGGTCGCCAATTTCGCCGCTGCGGCCCGTCGAGACGATACCGGCTCGACCCTCCGAGTCGTAGGTACCACGGAGATCAACTAGCGCATCGATCGAATCCATGCCGGTGTTTTCGGCGAGCGTGCGGGGCAGCGCATCAACCGCGGTCGCAAACGCTTCGATAGCCAGCTGTTTGCGACCCTCGACGCTTGCGGCGCGGCTTCGGACGTACTCAGAGATCGCAACTTCGGTGCCGCCGGCACCGGGGACGACACCGCCTTTATCCAGCGCAGCGATGGTAACATCAATAGCATCGTTGAGTGCGCGCTCGAGTTCGTCGATCACATGATCAGTGCTGCCGCGGACGAACAGCGTCACGTAGTTCGAATCGGAACCACCGTCAACGAAGACGGTGTCTTCGTCGTCGTAGGTTTCGATCGACAGCGAAGCCAGCGAGCCGAGATCCGAGGCTTCGATCCCCTCGAGCGTCCCGAGATGTTTGGCACCCGTTGCTTTGGCGAGGGCTTTGGATTTCTTCGAAGAGACGTTGCTAAAGGCCAGAATACCGGCGTCGGCCAGATAGCCCGCCACGCGGTCGTCGATCTTCTTCGTACAGAACAGGACGTCGACGCCCGCCTCGCTGAGCGTTTTGGCGTAGCCGCGGAGTTCGGTGTCCTCGGCTTCGACAGCGGCGTTGAGTTGCTCGACGCTCGAGATCGAATACTCAGCGCCGGCTTCACCTGTCCGAACCTCGAGTTTGGACTCCAAGATAGCGACGCTGGCATCCCCGAGTTGACGGGGCATGTTGGCGTTGGCTGGCTCTTCGCTGAGAATGACGCCATCGACGAGTTCCGTAGCGCTGCTTGCACCGCCCGTCTGGGTGTGAATACGGACATCCTCTCGGTCGACACCATCATTGGTGGCGACCTGTCGGACTGCCGCAACAACGCGCTGGGCGAGGACGTCAGCGGTTACGTCTCCGGTTCCTTTCCCGGTCATCGAGGATTCGGCGACCGCCTCGAGGATATCGTCATCGAGATCGATGTCGAGTACCTGTTCGTCGATGGCCTCTGCGGCGAGGCGGGCGGCTTCGTGATAGCCCTCGACAATAACTGTGGGATGAAGATCCGAATCAAGCAGATCTTCTGCTTCCGACAGCAGTTCGCCAGACAGGACGGCGGCTGTCGTCGTTCCGTCACCGACTTCTACCTCCTGGGTTTCGGCGACTTCGACGATCATCTGGGCTGCAGGATGCTCAATGTCCATTTCGTTGAGAATCGTCGCCCCATCGTTGGTGATAACGACATCACCTGAGGAGCCAACGAGCATTTTGTCCATGCCCTTCGGTCCGAGTGTGGTTCGAACCGAGTTTGCGACGGCTTTGCCCGCACGAATGTTTGAATCCTGGGCAGCCTGTCCCTTTGTCCGTTCGTTGCCTTCCGAGAGAATGAACAGTGGTTGCTGTTGTCGTGATGCCATGATGAATGCCTCACTTCCAGATGGTTTGCAGTTCTATATAAACATTACTACTATGTGTTCAACGAAACCACCAGCGGGGCCGCCGGTAGACCTGCTGGTGTATGCTTGCAGGTCAAAGGCTCTATCAACAGAGCCCAGTCATTCTGTCAGTAGTGGCCAATCGATCTGTCATTCTCGTTCAGTTGGCAGCAGTTCATGGTTGAAACAACTATATGCAACGCGTGTGACGGGTAACTAATGCTGGAGTTGGAACACGGGTTCCGGGTGGTCGACTGTCACGGGCATCTCGATCACAACGAACAGGCCGTCGCAACCTACGGCCACGAGACCGGCCCCGACCAGTTGGAACGCGAATACCATCAGGCAGGCATCGTCCGGGCTTGTGTCTCGCCAACGCCGAGGGAGAAAACTGAAGGATATCTCCGGGCGAACAACGCCGTCGCTCGACTCAGCGTCGACCGGCCGTTTTTGGCATTCGCCCGGCTCAACGGCCCACGAGATGTCACTGGCGGGCCCGTCGCAATGCTCAAAAACATTCGGGCCGAACGTCAGAACTACCATACCCGACCGGGCGATGTCGAGCAGTACGCCTACGACGATCGATTTCATGGCTTCGTGCTCGATCCGGTAGTCGACGGGCTCCCAGACGAGCACGTACTCGAGGAACTCGCAGTGGTCGATCTCCCCGTTGCGGTCTACTGCCGAACGGCATTTCCGCCAGCGGCGGCCGAACAGCTCGTGATCGACCGTGGGTTTCCGGTGATATTGGCTGGCTTCGGCGGTTACCCGATGGATCACGCACGCATGGAACACGCACTGGGATTGCTCGAGGGCTACGACCGGCTGTATCTGGATACATGGGCTGTCCGCTCGAGAGAACTCCTCGAGCGTGGACTGTTAGAGCATCCAGATCGAATTCTGTTTGGAAGCGGGACGCCCGAGGTGCATCCGAACGTCGCGATCATGGAAATACTTACTTTGGATGTCTCCGAAGACGCCATGAACCGTGTGTTCAACAAGAATCCGGTTCGGCTGGTTCCAGGGCTTGCACCCCAGTAGCTCACCGTGTGTTCGGTGTCGAATCCCGCCAGTCATAGCGTGCGACCGCACGATCAGCACGTTTCGAGATGCCATGAGGGTTACGTGAGCCTTCGCGGTCGCGACTTCTGGCGACCAGGCCGTCTGAGAAACCGGTTGTCATTCCCGAGACCACCTCTTTGCCTGTTCCAAACCAGGCGGTGGGCTGGGCGCTGCCGCCGACCACATCGCGGGCGGCTGTGGCTGCATCATACAGTGCATGCGAGAGTGTTCGCCGAATGATCGTGGGGCGAATCCCGTAATTTTTGATTAACCGATAGCTCAGCGCGCGATATTTCCAGCCCCAATCGCGCTGTCTGTGACCGCCGTCGGCTTCGTACTCACAGCGAACGCTCATCGAGGGCTCCCAGGCAACAGGCGTCTCTATGCCAGCGAGGCGATGAGAGACATCCCGCGAACCGCCCGTCTCGAGATACTCATCAAAGCCATCCAGTGTGTCCAACACGTCGGCCTCAAAGGCGACATTGCTTCCAGAAATATAGGTGACCTGTCGTCGGGCGACATCCTTCGTTTCGGGAGATTCGGTCGTCATCCCACCGGGGACGGTTCGATGGGTGGGGCCGGTGACGACGGGGGCGGTTGTCAACCCTTCGGCGATTGCAGTTCGCCAACTGTCTTCGACGCGTAGGTCGTCGCCCACAAAGGCGATAACATCTCCAGAAGCCACCTCAATACCGGCGTTCCGGGCAACGTTGACTGTCCGGGCCGAAACTTCGACCAGCACATCGACATCGTCTCGGTCACGAACCATCCCGGTCGTACCGTCTGCCGACGGGCCGTTGACGACAATCAGTTCGGCATCGGGTGCTGTCGCTGTCAACTGATCGAGACACGACGACAGCTGGTCTCGTCCGTTAAGTGTCGGAACGATGACCGAGAGCTGCATACAGTATGTTATTAGAGAGCGTATATAAAATAGGGGATTGTTAGTTTCTACAGAATGCGGACGGAAAATACAGCGTTGGCGGGTTAGGTGTTCAGATAGTACACCTGTTTCCGGGCGTCTTTAAAACTGTAGCGTGAGCCGATCAGTTCGGATTCCTCGAGGCGGTTGAGTGCGTACCGCACTGTTCGGTCGGGCAACAGTGATTCGTCGACCAACTGTCCCTGTGAGAGCGGTTGGTCAGTCTCTAAGACTTTGGCAACGAGTTTCGCACTTGGGGGAAGTTCCCGAAGGCGGTCACGAAACTCCGATTCCGACAGTTCGACGTGGCTACCGGCTTCGACTGGACTAGTGCTCATACTACATACAATCAAACGGAGAGATGGTAAAGGTTGTCTACATATGACACAAATTTATGCATATTGTATAAGGCTATACTAGTGTAAATCCTCCAGTTATCAGCCTATCTGGGTTGTCTCTGTGCCACAGTTGGCCAGTCACACGACGAACGCATATCCAGTACGGTTTTAATGTTTGAGTGTGCAGTTTGGGCAACTGTGAAAGGCAAAGAGTGGTACCAGGCCGACGACGTCGCCGCGGAGTACGACGACAAGCGCTTTTCGGAGGGCGGGAGATTCATTGATCGGCGCGAAAAGGCGGCGGTGGTCTCTGCGTTAGGTCCGCTCGAGGACAAACGCATACTGGAAGTCGCCTGCGGAACCGGCCGGTTTACCGTAATGATGGCCCAACAGGGAGCCGATATCACTGGACTCGACATCTCCGGGGCGATGCTTGCACAGGGTCGACAGAAAGCCAAAGACGCAGGCGTTGCTGAACGCGTCGAGTTTATGCGCGGGGATGCGGCCCGGCTTCCGTTTCCGGACGACCATTTCGATGCCGTCTTTGCCATGCGGTTTTTCCATCTCGCGGATCGGCCAGTGACGTTTTTGCGCGAACTCCGTCGCGTCTCGAAGGGCCAGGTGTTTTTCGATACGTTCAATCTCGAAAGCACGCGCGTGCTCTACAATCGGTTCTTACCGATGGGATCACGGCTCTACTCGCGGACGGACGTCGAGAGCCTGCTTGCGGACGCACAACTCGATCTGGTCGATGAATCACACGATTTTGTCCTGCCGTACGGTTTTTATCGGAGCCTCCCACGGTCTGTCGCCCGCCCGTTCCGAAAGCTCGATCTCGCAGTTGGCAACACGCCAGTCGGCGATAAACTCGCCTCGGTCTCCTACTGGAACACCACAAAATAGCACAGACAACGAGTCGTCCAGCACTCCAACAGACTGCGGGAGCGTCGAAACACTGGTTTAAAGCCGTATCCGGTCGAGGCCCAATCATGAACCAAGACGCCGAAGGGACAGTGACCGCCTACTATGCGGCACTCAGAGACGGCAAGTCGCTATCTGCGTTTTTCCGAGAGGCACCGGATACGATCAAAGTCGGTCTCAGCGAGCGGTTCGTCGGCTATGCCGATGTAGCTGCTGGGCTTTCGGAACAAACCGCCACAACCGTCGAGTGGACTGTCGAGAGCCACGACCTGTCAGTGTCGGTTGACAGAGATACGGCGTGGTTTAGTGACCAAGTTACTCTCGAGTGGACTAACAGCCAACTCGACGCCGACTACTCCTTTGAGACGCGGTGGACGGGAACGCTCACCCGACGCGAGAGCGGCGACCCCTGGCAGTTCGTCACGCTCCACGTCTCGGCGGCCAACGAGGAACTCCAGACGGCTGAAGACGACCTGTTTGCGTGGGAGGGCTGATGGTCGGCTCGTCGTTGACCGACGAAGAAAAATCGGTTGCGAACACACGACTCAAAGTCGGCTTCGTCCTGCTGGTTGCAGGTTCGATGGTGTTGATGTCGCTGTATATCAACCCGACACCCGGTGAGCTCGCTGTCGTTTTTGCTCTTGGAGTTGTCATCGGGGTCGTTCTGCTGTGGTTCGTTCTCCGTAACCTTCAGGAGTTCCGCGAAACGCTCCGGTGAGATTCAGCCGACGACTATCGCTCGACGCGCTGGAGCCACAGCCCTGGTGTGTCGAGTTCCTCGTCAGTCGGGAGGTTTTCGGGTCGTTCCCAGACGGCGCTTGCGGCCGCAATATCACGAGCATCAGCCACTGCCTCGAAAAACGCCGCACCACGTTCGTACTGTTGGCGTTTGAGTCCGAGTCCCAACAGCCGGCGCATCAACTGCACAACGGGGCCGCCGCCCTGCCGACGGGCATCGAGTTTCGCTCGCAGATCAGCGTACTCGTCGTCAAACGCCCGATCCATCAGCAACTCGGCGTAGCCTTCGACGGCTGTCATCGCCGTATTCAGCTCTCTGTAGGCCTCGCGGTTGAGATGTCCCTCTGTGAGATCACTGACTGCGTTTTGCATGCGATCTTCGAGATGGCCCGGGAGCCACGGTGCGGCACCGAACTCGGCGGCGTGAGCGACTTCGTGGAAGGCGATCCATCGACGAAAGCGCGGGTACTCGACGTTCAACTGCGTCGCTACGCGTCGAATGTTCGGTCGAACGAAATACAGCGAGTGCTCGTCTGTCTCTGCCAACAACAGCGGGTCATACTGCCCGAGGACGTTCCGGCCGAGAAAACCAAGTGTGACAGCCATCGTTCCAGTGTTGATCGCTCGCGAGACCCCCGGAGCCAACATTTGTTGGCCCTCGAGCGGTTCGACGACACGTCTGAACGTTGTAATATTGGCATCGATCCAGTGGTGGCGATTCTGGACTTCGATGGTTGCTGGGAGGTCAAACTCGAGTTCACCGACCGACCGGAGGCGATCTCGAGCGTCTCGAACGTCAGTTCTGTACCCCGCCTGCTCAGTGGGAGACAACTCGAGTCCACCGCGAGGCGTTGCGGCTTTTGCCGCCGCTGCGACGGCATCCCAGTCAATAATGCTGTCGCCGCTGGAGTCGGCGACCGCCTGAACGCCGCGAAAGAGATCCATATGTACGCCTAAACCTGCGTGAGTAAAGTCCTTGTGCGGCGGTCAGTTTGCGTCGTCAAAGCCGGCGATCTCGTCGGCGGCGTCTTCGCCGAGGAACTTCGTCGCGATGACTGCCAAGACGGCGACAATCCCAACAGCCACCAACACCGTACCGAGTGACCGGCCGCTGTTGGTCTCCTCGGGAGAGTCGGCTGGCTCGGAGTCAGTCTCGGTGTCTGTGTCAGTGTCTAACTTCGTGCCGCCAATTGATTTCGGACCGAGTTGGATATCGCCCTCAGGAACGTGGAGTTCGAGTAGTGTAATGTTACCCATACAACAGTATACGGACAACCACCCTAAATCCGTTGTGGCGACCATCGGCGAGTGGCTGCTCACCGAACAGGCGGGTGAGATTCAGTCGAAACGCTAGGTTGATAGGGGTGGTATCACATCTCGCAGGTATGGAATCTGCACGACGGAAGTTTCTCGAGTCACTGTTGTCGACAGCCAGCCCTTCGGGGTACGAAACCGCAGGCCAGCGTGTGTGGATCGACTATGTGAGTGAGTTCGCCGATGAGGTACGAACCGACGACTACGGCAATGCAATCGCCGTCCACAACGGCTCGGGCGACGGCCCGGAAATCGCGTTTTCAGGACACGCCGACGAAATCGGTTTTATTATCCGAGATATTGACGACAACGGCTTTCTGCGAATCTCACGAATCGGCGGTTCGGATCGTACAATCTCTCAGGGCCAACACGTCACCGTACACGCCGACGAACCTCGCCAGGGAGTTATCGGCCAAACTGCGATCCATCTCCGAGAGGTGGGCAGCGAGGAGTACAGCGATATCTCAGAGCAGTTCGTCGACATCGGTGCAGCAGATGCAGACGAAGCCGAACAGTTGGTCGAAGTCGGCGACCCAATCACGTTTTCGACCGAGTTGTTCGAACTCCACGGCAACCGGCTTTCGGCCCGCGGGATGGACAACCGCGTCGGCACCTGGAGTGCGGCCGAAGGCCTGCGGCATGCGGTCGAAAACGATGTGTCGGCCACAATCTACGCCGTTAGTACCGTTCAAGAAGAACTCGGCATCAAGGGCGCACAGATGGTCGGCTTCGATCTCAACCCTGATGCTGCTATTGCGGTCGATGTGACCCACGCAACCGACAACCCAGACGTCAAGGCCAAACACAAAGGCCCGGTCGAACTCGGTGCAGGGCCGGTGATTTCTCGAGGCAGTGCAAACCATCCGAACGTGGTCGAACTCGCCCGAAAAGCCGCTAGCAAAGCGGATGTCGATGTCCAACTGCAAGCGACAGGAACCAGAACTGGTACTGACGCCGACGGGTTTTATACCAGTCGAGGCGGGATTCCCTCGCTCAACATCGGGATTCCGAACCGATATATGCACACACCGGTCGAAGTGATCGACACCGAAGACCTCGAGGGTGTGGCCACACTGCTCGGTGCGATTGCGGAGGAAGCAGGTGCTGTTGAGTCGTTTGCAACGGAGTTCTAATCAAAGGATCAACCTCACCGAACAGCCGCTGGCTACCGTGGCAGACTCTCTCGTACCGACACCCAAAGAACAACCGTTAAAAGCCGACAACGGTTTCGTGAGCATATGGCTGGAACTATCGAAGCACTCGTTCCTGGTGGTCAGGCCAACCCTGGCCCACCGCTCGGTCCGGAACTCGGACCGACTCCGGTTGATGTCCAAGCAGTTGTACAGCAGATCAACGACGAAACGGAAGCTTTCGACGGGATGGAAGTCCCCGTTACCATCGAGTACGAAGATGATGGCTCCTTTGAGATCGAAATCGGCGTACCGCCGACATCCGAACTCATCAAGGACGAAGCTGGTTTCTCGTCGGGCAGCGGTGAGCCCCACGAGAACTTCGTCGCTGATCTTTCGGTCGAACAGCTCAAGAAGGTCGCCGAGCAGAAATCGACAGATCTGCTGTCGTACGACGTAAAAAACGCTGCAAAAGAAGTCAGCGGCACCTGCATGACCCTTGGAGTCACCATCGACGGCGAAGACGCCCGTACGTTCAAAGAACGCGTTGATGCCGGCGAGTACGACGAGATCCTCGTCGACGACGCAAGCGCATAATCGGTCGGCGATCTTCTTTCGTTTCTGGTTGATGTATACGAACAGTTGCGACTGTGTGCTTTCGACCAGACCTCGAGAGTAGTAAACTCTCCGTCAGAGCCGAGGCTTTTCTGCCGAGTGCATAGGAGACCAGAAAAGAGTGACAGCTAAACTAAACGTCGGCGTCGACGTCGATCTGTCGAACCAGGTTGACCAGCGAATCGAGCTGTGGGAAGGTGTAGACGGTGAGATCGAGACCGGTGTTCTGTGTGGTGATTTCCGAATCGAGCACGAACACCATCTCTTTGTCCGGAAGCCCACCCATATTATCGATGATCTTGCGGGTCGAACCGTAGGTAAAACTCGGCGTCGTCATGTTGATCGTCGTATGCAGGACGTTTGCCCAGCCGTCGATGTAACTCGAGGTCATGATGTTGCCGATTTCTTGGATCGCAGATTTCTCCATGCTCGAAAAGCCATCGGCGTCATCACCACCCATATCGCCCGGTATCATCGACTGAGCGAGTCGCTTGCTGTCGGCTGGATCAAGCAAAAACAGCACGTGCCCGTACGGCGATTCGGTCAGCTCAATGGTAATGCCGACCGCATTGCGGTTGCCGATGTGTTTTTTCACATCGTCAATGTGTAGAAAGTTGATTTTCGCCATTTCGATCTCGGCGTTCATCCCAGACATCTGCGAGAGGCTGTCTGCGACCTGAATCGATCCCTGTCGACAGATCCTATTGAATAACTCCAGTTTACGAATGTCGACCTGCAAGCCCATTGTGAGATTCTGTATTCGTGAGAATAAAACGTTGTATACTTCAGTATGGTCTCCGCGGGCCTGTGTGAGAATCGTAACCAGACGCCAACGCGTGTGAAACACCCACAGACGGCTGAATCGGGTTCGACGGCTTTTTAACGCTGATGGGCCACTCTCCGGTGAGACAGGCATAGCCTGTGTCACTGACCCGTAGGAGCATATCCTGCGTACTACGGAGGTGAATAATGGCAGACGATACGATAGTACAAGCAGTTTCTCGCGCGCTCGACGAGTCGCCACCTCGGAACTTCCGAGAGACCGTCGACCTCGCGGTAAATCTGCGTGATCTAGACTTAAACGACCCAGCGAAACGTGTCGACGAGAGCATCGTGCTCCCGTCCGGAACCGGCCAGGAAACACAGATTATTGTGTTTGCCGAAGGTGAAACCGCCCTGCAAGCCGAATCTGTTGCCGACGATGTTCTTTCGGGAGACGATCTCGAAGAACTCGGCGACGACAATGACGCCGCAAAGGATCTCGCCGACGAAACGGACTTCTTTGTCGCCGAGGCCAACCTGATGCAGGACATCGGCCGTTATCTCGGGACTGTTCTCGGTCCACGCGGTAAAATGCCGACACCACTCCAG
The DNA here is from genome assembly GCA_001563795.1 of Haloferacaceae archaeon B1-Br10_E2g22. Classification (GTDB taxonomy): domain Archaea; phylum Halobacteriota; class Halobacteria; order Halobacteriales; family Haloferacaceae; genus Halohasta. Next base: position 21,783 of record LKML01000012.1, read on the forward strand.
CCCGACGACGATGTCGTCGAGACGGTCAACCGGATGAAAAACACCGTCCAAGTTCGCTCTCGAGACCGACGAACGTTCCATACGCGCGTCGGTGCCGACGATATGGACGCCGACGAGATTGCCGACAACATTGACGTGATCATTCGGCGACTCGAGGCGAACCTCGAAAAAGGTCCGCTCAATCTTGATTCGATCTACGTCAAGACGACAATGGGCCCGGCCGTTGAGGTGAACGCATGAGCCAGAGTGAATCCGTCCGCAAAACCGAGACGATTCCACAGTGGAAACAGGACGAAGTCGACGAACTCGTCGAGTTCATCTCGAGCTACCAGTCGGTCGGCATTGTCGGTGTCCAAGGCATTCCGAGCCGACAGCTCCAGGCCATGCGCCGGGATCTGCACGGCAGTGCCGCGATCCGGATGAGCCGCAACACGCTCGTCACACGCGCACTCGAGCAGGCCGACGATGGCCTCGAGCAGCTTACGGAGTTTGTCGCTGGCCAAATCGCTCTTGTTGGAACAAACGACAATCCATTTGGACTGTTCAAACAGCTCGAAGCCTCGAAAACGCCCGCGCCGATCAATGCTGGCGAAATCGCGCCGAACGAGATCGTCATCCCAGAAGGAGACACTGGCGTCGATCCCGGCCCGTTTGTTGGTGAACTCCAGCAGATCGGTGCCGATGCCCGAATTCAAGAAGGTTCGATTCAGGTGCTTTCGGACAGCGTCGTCCTAGACGAAGGCCAAGAAGTCGACCAGCAGCTCGCAAGCGTGCTGAGCGAACTCGGAATCGAGCCCAAAGAGGTCGGTCTTGACCTCAAACGGGTGTACTCCGAGGGCGTGCTGTTTTCGCCCGACGAACTCGCAATCGATGTCGACGAATACTACGCCGACATCCAGGCCGCAGCCGGTGCGGCTCGCAACCTCTCGGTCAACGCAGTCTACCCGACTGCCCAGACCGCAGGTTCGCTTATCGCAAAAGCCACGGGCGAGGCCAAATCGGTCGCACTCGCCGGAGCCGTCGAGAGCCCCGATGTCTTGGGCGACCTCGTCGGCAAAGCCGACGGCCAAGTTCGAGCGCTTGTCAGCCAGATCGACGACCCCGAGGCCCTCCCCGAGGAGCTTCGCGATCTCGAGGCTGATGCTGAGGACGCCGAGGCTGAGGCAGCCGACGAAAGCGCGGACGAAGACGAACAGGCAGACGAAGACGACACAGAAGAGGCCGAGGCAGACGCCGACGACGGCGACGATGACGATGCCCTCGGAACGCTCTTCTAACTAACTGGAGATTACAACAATGGAATACGTTTACGCAGCACTCATCCTGAACGAGACCGACGAAGAGATCAACGAAGACAACGTTACCGCAGTCCTCGAGGCAGCAGGCGTCGACGTCGAGGAGTCCCGTGTGAAGGCCCTCGTCGCCGCCCTCGAAGATGTCGACATCGAAGAGGCCATCGAGACGGCCGCCGCTGTGCCCGCCGCAGGCGGAGCCGCAGCCGGTGGAGCCGCCGAGGAAGCCGACGCTGACGATGGCGACGATGCAGCCGACGAGGCCGACGCAGCCGAAGAAGAAGACGACGACGAAGACGAAGAAGCCGACGGCGAGGGCCTCGGCAACCTCTTCGGCTGAAAGCGTCTACGCACAACTCACGTATTTTTTAGGCCCAAGCCGACCAGCCACAGCGATAGCCAACCCATGCTGCGGAATACTGACGACGGGCCAGCAGTCACCGAGAGTTCAAATATGAAATCGCACCACTCTCGACAATGGAGCCAGCGATACAGTTCGCAGTCGGTCTACAGGGCGTAGTCTGGTTCATGCTGTTTGCGGTCGGCGGTGTGATGCTTGGCACGCTCAGTGGGTTGATTCCAGGGCTTCATGCGAACAACTTCGCGCTCCTGTTGGCGGCGTTTGCGGCTTCGATTCCCGCAGACCCTCTGTTAATTGGAGTTGCAATGTTGACTGCCGGTGTCGTCCATACGTTTCTTGACATCGTTCCGGCGCTCGCGTTGGGCGTCCCGGATGCAGCGATGGCGATTGCAGCACTGCCCGGCCACCGGCTCGTGCTTGCCGGCCGGGGACGAGAGGCCTTACGGCTCTCTGCGGTCGGTAGTGCGATGGCGGTTGCGATTGCGGTGCCGCTGGCATTCCCGATTACATGGCTGATGATCCATGCGTATCCAACGATTCGGACACACCTCTGGGTTGTCCTCGGGGCGATTGTGTGTCTGCTCGTCATCACAGAATCAACGCCACAGGCAGCAGTCGGTGGGTTGTTCGGATTTGTTCTCGCTGCAATTTTGGGTTGGACGACACTCGAGGTCACACCCGATGCGCCACTCGGATCTGGGAGTATGCTCACACCACTGCTGACTGGGTTGTTCGGTGCGCCAATCCTGTTAGATGCGATGGGTGGCAGTGGAGTGCCTCCACAGGCGGATGCCAAACTCGCGATGGCTCCCAAAGACCTAGGGCGTACTGCCGGTGCGGGTTCGATTGCGGGTGCGATTGTTGGGTATCTCCCCGGAGTTTCGGCGGCGATTGCGTCGGTGCTTGCGCTGCCGGCAGTTCCGAGCCGAGATGTCGACCGAGGGTTCATCGTCGCCACAAGCGGAGCCAATACGGCAAACACCGTGTTTGCACTGTTCGCACTTGTTGCACTCGGGACACCGCGGACAGGGGTGATGGTTGCGGTCGACACAACAGGCGTACCGCTTGTAGTGCCGGTATTGCTTGCAGCAGTCGTCGTTGGGGCAGCCTGTGGAACGCTGTTGGTGATTGCTGTCGGCGACCGGTATCTGTTGACCGTCGGACAACTGAACTACACCTACGTTTCGCTAGCTGTGCTGGCGTTTTTGTGTACGCTCGCCTACGGGTTGACTGGCTGGTTCGGCGTCGGCGTCTTTGTGGTCTCAACGGTCGTCGGCCTCGTGCCAACACGATTCGGCGCTCGGCGCGTACATCTGATGGGCGTACTTATCGGCCCGTTGATGATATAGAAAAATAGAACACTCAGCGCTTAGAGGTCTTCTTCGATGATTTCGCCGACTGCGAAGTTGGATTTGACTTCTGAAACCTCGATTTTTACGCGCTCGCCGATATCCGCACCGGGGACAATGATGACATAGCCACGCTCGACGCGGGCGATACCGTCGCCCTGTTTGCCGATATCCTCAATTTCGACATACCGGAGTTCACCGGCCTCGACTGGTGGCTGCGGTTCGCCAGCAGGATGGGTCGCCGTGGAAGGTTCATCCGGATTGGTGGGCTCTGAGGCCGACCGAGAAATGAGTGCAACTTTATATGTCTCGGCTGGTTCGACCGTTCCAGTGTCGATTTCTCGTTTCGGAACCTCGAGGACATACCGGTCGTCTTCGTCGCGTATTTCAGCACTGAACAAACAGAGGAGTTGATCTGAGATTTCCATAATATACCTCTAGTCCCCTGTTGTCATGGATCAACATAAAGTGACAGGATACGGTGTATGTTCTGTGGATTACTCGAGAGACCGACCGGATTGGGTTTTCGGCCCTTCGGAATCATAGACGACCACACGCTCGCTGTCAGTCGGTCTGTAGCTGTCTCGAACCCCGATAGCCTCTTGTATCTCGCGGATCGCACGCTGTTTGAGCGCGTCTGCCAACGCTTCGGCGTCGGCCCGTGAGATATCACGACCAAGTCCTTCACACTCGTGGGCGTGGACGACAGCGCCGGTCTCGTCAGTCTCACCGGCTTGTTGTGCTGGCAGCCCAACGCTGTCGACGGTCTCGCCCATCGGCTGGCTGGTGCCACCGAGGCCGACGCTGAACGGATAGGTCTGACAGATTAGCGGGCGATCCTCGTGGACGCCGCAGTGGCCTGTGCCGTCGTCAGCCTCTTGATAAAACGTACAGTCACCGCAGTCATCAGTCTGAAGTGCCCACTCGAAAGTCTCGCCTTCAAGCCCGTCATCACCTTCGGTAAGTCCATACGGCATTGGACGGGCAACATCCCGCCAATCGTAGTCGCCTGCGGCCTGCAACTGACGAACCTCGTCAGGAAAGACAGTTGCCGTGTGGGGTTCGCGTTCGGCCGAGTCGTCCGCAGAGTCATACCCCTTACAGCAGGCCCCACACCGTGTACACTCGAAGCCGATCTGCTCGATAGCGTCTGCGAGTGTGCTTGTCTCGAGCATGTGTGCCCGCTTGAGTTCGGTCTCGAGTGTGTCCATAGGTTACTCGAGTAGTGTGGCCTGTTCTGTTTCGCAGTCCCACCGAAGGCGGCCTTCTGCGTCGAGTTTCTCGAGATGCGAGACCACCGTTTGGCGGGCCAGTCTGTACACGTCGGAAATATCTTTCTGGTAGGCTCGATCCACAATCTCGTCTACGTCCTCGGCGCTGTGTGCCAGTGCATCGACAATAGCCTGCTCGCGGCGTTTACGATGGTCGATGAGTCGGTCGATGGTCTCGCGTGGTGAGTCAATCACAGGGCCATGGCCGGGATACAGGAGGTCAGGATCACGCTCCCGAAGCCGATCCAATGAGTCCAGATAAGCTTGCATATCGCTATCTGCCCCACCGATGGCGATGCTTCCTTCAGCGACAACCAGATCACCACTCACAATCGCCGTCCGACCATCTGTGAGTTCGACCTCGAAAGCGGTGTGATCGCTGGCATGACCAGGTGTTTCGATAGCTGTGGCCGGCCCAATCGTTTGGCCTCCGCGAAACGTGCGAGCCGGATAGATGCCACTCGATTGGGCAAACCGGTTTTCGTAGCCAACGGGCGACCAGACTGTGGCGTCGGTCTCGAACGCATAGGCGGCCATCCCTGCGATATGATCTGGATGGGAGTGGGTGGCTGTGATATGTGCCGGCCGGCACTCGTCGATGGCCGCCTCGAGATCGTCGTGGCGTCCAGCAGGATCGACCAGCAGCGGTTCGTCGGCTTCGATCAGATAGGCGTTCGTCTGGCCTGTCGGTGCGACAGTGTCGGTTGGAATCGAAACGCGCGTGATATCGGTTGTGGTATGCTGTGACATTGTGTCGGGTCGTCGTCAGTCGGCCTGTTGTGGCGGTCGGGCAGTGACGTAGTCGGTTAGATCAATCGTCTCGCCGGCCTCGCTGGCCGACTCATAGGGCCGATCGACGATGATGTCGCCGGCGCGCTGTCGGCCGATTCCGGGGAGGGCTTCGAGTTGTTTCATGCTCGCGCGGTTGATATCGAGAGGGTATGGGACGGCAGTCACAGACCGATAGCCGTGATCGACGACAACGGCATCAATTGTCGTCTCGAGCGGCTGTTCGCCCGGAATCCCGACGAGAAGCGGGTAGGTGCCGAGCTGTCGGCCGAACGTGCGACCGTCCTGGTGGTACTCGAGATGTACGTTCGGCAGGACAGTTCCCTGCGGAGCCACCCGCTGTAACATCGGCTGGTCGATCTGCTGGCGGATCTCTGTTTTGTACGATTTGAACAGTTCTTTGTGGTCGTGGGCGATTTCTGCACCGGTCTCAGACATATCAGTTCCATCGAAGGCCATCACCTGCCGGATATTGATCCGCCGGAGCATCAGTCCCGCCTCGTAGACACGCTCGAGGAACTCGCGGTTGTGCTGGTAGGTTTCTTTTCGTTCGGCTTTGAGACCGTGCAAGAGGTTAATCCCCGGCAGAAGTTTTGGCAGGCGGTTGGCCGCCTTCTGGCCGTGGGTTGGAGCCCTCGCAGGGTCATCGCCGGGTCGCCAGCCGGCTTCCTCGTTGACGATTTTGACTGCCTCGAAACATTCCTCGGCAGTGACGTTGAGGTTGTTTTCCGCCTGGACGAGCGGGTCAGCAGACTCCAAGCCGAAGGCGGCGGTGTCGCCGGGTGTGTTGTGTTCGGCGATAATCCGAATACACTCGCGGCTGGCCTCGGGCCACTCAGTAATCGTAATCGGGTTCATGTTGTCTAAATGGAGCGTCTCGAGGTCGGGTGCAACATCTCGAATCCCAGCGTAAAGCCGACCGAGCGCGTCCGGATTCGGAGCTTCGCCGTCGCCGCCGAAGGCGAGAATGTCGGCCTGCCGACCCAGTCGGAAGTGTTTGACACCGTAGTTCGACAGTTCGTCGACCTCCTGGATTACCGCCTCGGCCGTCCGGAAAGCAGGATTGCCGTACAGCGGTTCGGTACAAAACGAACAGCGGTAGGCACAGCCCCGTGAGGTTTCCATCTCGCAGATCAGATAGTCGGGATGGTTGGGATGTTGTTCGACAATGAACGCACCGTCGGGTGCCCACCGGCTGAGTTCGTCGTTGTCCCGCATGCGATTGTTGAATCCCTCAAGGCCCGACGAAACGAGATCGTACACTGCGGCTTCGATATCACCTTTAGCGACGAAATCGTAGTCCAAATCCTTGCGTTCGGTTTCGATTCCTCCGGCGTTTTCATCGCCAACGCCGAACCGAACCGGCCCGCCAAGGACGGTCGTGCCGTCGGCGACCCATGCGAGTTCTTTGACCTCATCTGGTTCGGCTGGCGTGCCGCCGACGTATTTGCCGGGAACCGTCATCCCACCCACATAAATCATCAGATCTGCCGTAGCCACATCGCGCCACTTCTGTCGGTCATCCCGAAGTGCGTCGATGGTGTGGTAGGTGATCTGCGATTGGGCAACGCCAGCATCAACCAGCGCGCCCGCCGTAAAGCGTGGATACGTCGAAATGTAGGGCGGAACGCCAAAGTGTGCCGGCTCATCAACGTAGCCGTCGACAATCGTCACTGAGAGATCCGACGGATGAGTCATATCAAGCGGTTCGGTTTCAACGCGCTAAAACCGTGCGGTTGGGCCTCGCAGTCGGCGAACATGCCGGATGCCACGTCATTTAAGCCAGTGGCGACCCTATAGCGATTCATGCCGGAAACCGTGGAGGTCGTCTGCGAACGACAAGGTTGCGAACTCGATATGTTCGAAGTCCATTACACCTACGACGTGCCGGATGACCACGGGGTTTCGGAGCTAGTCTGTCCCTACTGTGCGGACGGTTCACAACTTGCGGAGATCCAACTATGACGAAACTCAAAACATACGGCCGCCAAGCGGTCAACACGGTGCTCGAACGGGTCGGGCGAGGAATCGGACAAGTCCAAGAGCGAAAACCACTGGCCTACGATCTACTCGAGACCGACGAGGCGTACCTCGTCGTGTTCGATGCCCCTGGGGCGACCAAAGACGACATCCAGGTGAAGTTCATGGACAACGAACTCGAGGTGCGAATCGACCGCTTTCGAGAGTTTTACGAGGGCTTCGAGATGCGATTTCCTGGCCGTGGACTAACACTGACAGGAACCGCTCGGTTCCCAGATGATGCCAGCATCTCTGCTTCAGCCGTCGATCCGGCGGCCACACTTACCCGTTCGGGGACGCTACAGGTCAGAGTCCCAAAAGCAGAAAGCGCCAAGACAGTTGCAGTGATTGACGAATCAGCCGAAACCGAACAACCCGAGCGGCCCACCACAGACGCCGAAGACGACGAAACAACACAGATCGATATCGAAGACGGTGCCGAAGGCGACGAGCCGTCTGGGGCCGAAACCTAACCTGCTGGTGGTCTTGTCACCGCTCAGATCGGAAGTTCGGCATCGGGGTCAGCAATTCGGTCGACTTCGGGTGGAATCTCCCAATCAGTTGTGAGCTCGAGCAGCTGTGCTAGCATCTCGCCGGTGGCTCCCCAGACAGTATAGCCATCAACATGGAAAAAATGGATTCTAAGCGGGCCGTACTCTGGATGCTCGCGGAACTCTGATTCGTAGTTCGCAGGCGTCGTTAGCTCTTCGACGCCGAGGCGGACGATTTCGGCGACCTCGTACTCATTGCGTGTGTACTCGCGGTCGGTAACGACTCCGACAAACGGCCGAACGAGATACCGAGTGACCGTTTCTTTGTCATCAATCGCGCCAATAATCTCAGTTTCGTCGGCTCTGAGACCGATTTCTTCGTTGGCTTCTCGAAGTGCAGTTGCTTGCAGGTCTGGGTCTTGTGGCTCGCGGCCCCCACCAGGAAAGCTCATCTGGCCTGGATGGGTTCCGAGTTGCTCGGAGCGTTTAGTAAACAGTATTTCATAGCGGTCGTCCTGCTGGATAATCGGCGCGAGCACCGCTGCCTCACGGTCTGGTGCGTCCGACCGCGACGGCGAATACTGACGGACGCCCGAGAGATCCATACGTCCTTCTTGGACGGTGTCGTCTTAATCTTGCGGGAGCGCCGCCGTCAGCCTCGAGCGAATCTCGTCGGTCTCGATTGGTGCCCACATCTCGATATCGTAGGCGACATCCAGCAACTCGGCCGCACGGTCGAAGTTTTCGGCATCGACGGCAGTGGCTGCTTCGGTCGTTAGTCGCTCGGTAACCTGAGTGGCAAGTCGCTGGCGGTCGACCGAGCGGCGGTCGTATGTGAGAATATGTGGAAGGTCTTCAGCGTTCGGTGGCAGCGTTGGAAACGCGGTTGGCCCGACGGTCAACAGCGTCTCACAGTCCGAGACCGCAGTCCTGTCGGCTGGTTCGTACTCGACCAGCGCGTAGGCCTCGATCGCTGCGTTTATTTCGACCTCGAGGGCGGCTTTCTCGACGCTTTGGCCCCGTTTGAATGCGAGTTCACTGAGGGCATCCGCCAGTTGTACATATCTCAGCGCGCCAAATAGATCGACGACACCAGCCAACTCGTCATGGGTGCTCGACATATCACGGGATGAGAGCGGATGACCTATCGGTCTGTCGCTCAGTCGGTTTGTTCGTCGGTGAGTACGGTGTGATCTGCCCGGCGGTGGCGTCTCGCCGGCAGATCGGTCGCCGACTCGAGGTCAGCGGCGGCGGCCTCGGCAACCGCCTGGGGACTGAGTTCGGTATCGCACCACGCCGGCAGTCGGCTGTCAGCACCTGGTGGGCCGAGCGTCTCGCTGTAAGCCTCGAGTTGATCGCGTTCGTCGCTTTTGTCATAGGACAGCCCGTTGTAGGCTGCATCAACCGCATACCGTTCGACAAACTCACTGGCGACACGCCGGTAGCGGCCGGCCAGCGTCTCGTAGTTCACCTCGAGGCCATGGTCTTCGAGCACACGAAACAGCGCGTTGCCGACCGAACTGCTCATCTCTGAGAGGCCTGCCGGCCCGCTGACTGCTCGATGGTCGTGCTCGTAGGCTCCGAGATCGACCTGTGCGGAGCGTTCAAAACCAGCCTGAGCATAGGCATCGCCTAACGTGCCGACCTCGAGACCCCACGACCGCTGGACGCGGAGCCTCGAGACAAGCCCGCCGGTGGCTGCGAACTCGCCGGCCAGCGCGTATCGAAACGCCGAAAGATACCGCAGTATGTCGGCGTCGTGGTCGGCCGAAAGCGTCCGAACGAGCGGCGCATAAAACAGCCGGAACAGCCGACCGTACAGCTGGTTGTTTTCGACGCGGGCGTAGTAGCCTTTCGAGAACGTATGGCCGTACTCGAGCGGAAACAGCAAGCGACGGACGTACGAGCGGTCGTAGGTTTTGGTATCGGCATCATGACAGACAACGTACTCGCTGTCGAGAACTTGTCCCAGCGCAAGCCACATATCTCGGCCTTTGCCGGCCTCACCGTCGAGGCCGTAGTCTGCTAGCAACCCAGCGAGCCGCTGGCCGCTGCACCATACGACCTCAACTGAGAGATCGAAGCTATCGAGCCACTCACAGAACGGCCCGACGGTCTCTGGAGGCGCTCGAAGCGGAACCACAACACGGCCCGGATCAAGACCCGCAAGCTCGGATAACACGCCTTCGGCAGCCAGCCCGCCGTACTCCCGTTCGGTCATCGGGACGACAACCGCCGCCCGATCAACCGGAGCTTTGAGGGCTGGTTCTCGAAGCGCATGGAGAGTAGTAATCGGCTCTTGGACGTACTCCATTAGGTAGTAATTACTACGTCCCCTGCAGACATATGCCCCTCGGTTTGGAGACCCTCGGTGCCGTGTGGTTCGGTGACCGCGAGAGACCTCACCGGTCGGTTGTCAATCTCGTTCGGTTTCCGTGGTGAGAAAACTGTCTTTCCAGCCAAGAGGTTTTAATAGTGGCGTTCCTACGACCGACCAATGAAGTCAACCCGTAAAGGTCTCCGCGACGGTGAGTTGGACAAAGACAACTACGGACGGCTCACCTGCAGTGTGTGTAGCACAACGCTGAAAAAGGCAAACGATCCGGACGAAATTTTTTCGGTTCGGAGCTGTCCAGACTGCAACCAAGAGTGGAAAGAACTGCGCTGAGCCGACCGCATCCTTCTGGGTCGTCCCGACAGACCGCTATGCCGAGTAGTTGACCACAGAACAGCAGGAGTGGTTGTTCGACCCGACCCGTCTCGAGGTTATTTGAACCGGAACGTCTCGAGGTTTTTCGGTGCAAACGTCCGGATGTTGTGTTCGTGATACAGCGCCGACGAGAGGTCTTGGACGGATCGTTCGTCACCGTGGACACAAAGGACTTTCTCCGGACGTGGGTTCATTGTGCCGACGAAATCCATGAGTCCCTTGCGGTCTGCGTGGCCTGAAAAGCCGTCTACGGTTTCGACATCAAGGTTGAGTTTCAGCGAACTCGAGCGGCCACCGTTGCCGTAGCTGTTGTTCATCGGAATCTCGTCCCAGCCGTTTTGAATCCGCCGGCCGAGTGTTCCCTGTGCCTGATACCCGACGAACACGAGCCTCGAGTCCGGGTCGGGCCCAATATGACGGAGCCACGACATGATCGGGCCGCCGGTGACCATCCCTGAAGTCGAGAGAATAATACACTGATCTCCATCAGTGACCTCCTGGCGTTCGTCTTCGCCAGCATCAATATGATTGAACTGATCCGCAAGGAAGGGGTTTTTGTCCTCGTGGAAGATCCGGTTTTGGAGGTCGTCTCGGAGATACTCCGGATAGGTCGTATGAATCGCTGTCGCTTCCCAGATCATCCCGTCGAGATGAATCGGCATTTCGGGAATCTTGCCGGTTCGCATCGCCTCTTCTAAGACGAGCATGATCTCCTGAGAGCGGCCGACTGCGAACGCCGGAATGAGCACTTTCCCGCCGTCGTCATACGTTTCGTTGATTACCTCGATGAGTTTTTCTTCGGAGTCTTCTTGATCGGTTTGGTAGTCGTTTCGACCGCCGTACGTCGATTCCATGACGAGCGTTTCGACTCGCGGGAAATCGTTGACTGCGCCGTTGAAAAGGCGGGTGTCTTTGTAGTGGATATCACCGGAGAAAGCAACGTTGTACATCCCATCGCCGATATGGAAGTGCGTGACTGCTGAACCGAGAATGTGGCCCGCATTGTGGAATGTGATCTTTACGTCGGGTGCGATGTCAGTGACATCGCCGTACTCGAGCGGGATGGTGTGTTTGATCGTCTCACGAACCTGTTCGGATTCGTACGGCGGTGTTCGACCCTCTTTGGTGGCGACATCGAGATAATCGAGCTGGAGCAGCCCCATTAGATCGCGGGTTGGCTCCGTACAGTAGATCGGCCCATCGTAACCGTATTTAAATAAGAGGGGAAGCAGCGCCGAGTGATCCAGATGAGCGTGAGTAAGCACCACCGCATCAATGGAGTTCGGTCCTGACCCAAGGGCTTCGGGCACCTGCAGGTATGGAACCTCACCTTCCGCACCGGGTTTGTCTCCGCAGTCGATCAGGATGCGGGTTTCGGCCGTCGAGAGAATAAAACTCGCCCGTCCGACCTCACGACAACAACCCAGCGTTGAGATTCGAACCCACTGTTCGCGGCCCATCTCTTCGCGGTGGATCTGTCGGCCGACGCGCTCGAGAATGTCACGTCGTTCGTCACGTTCCTGTTTGAGGAAGTTCCGCACGTTCGAGACGGTCGAGGATTCGATTGGTGGAGTTCGGACGACCTCGGGTGTCCAGCCGACCTGTTTTGTGATCTCACGGAGCGTCGAGCCGTGTCGGCCGATCACCATTCCTGGTTTTTCGGCTTCGATAACGACCTCACCAGTGTCTTGGTGGAAATCTAGATCAGTGATACCGGCTTCATCAGGAATCACAGACCGAATGTCGCCTTCGGCGGCTTTGGGTGCCGAAAGTGCTTCAGGGTCTGGCCGGACGGTGATACGCTTGCGAAGTTTACCAGCGAGGTTCCGGATTAGTTCACCGTTACGGGCGAAACGTTTGGGATGGGGTGTGTATATCACCAGTTCCGGGCCTTCGTAGGTGACATCGGAGACGGTAATATCGGCTGGAACCTCGGCGTCAATCTCTGCTTTCAGTTCGTCGAGTTGCTTGTCTACTGAACTCATATCTCAAAGAAATTCGATTCGGGTCGAGTATCGGTCTCGCCGGCTCGCTGGAACAGCTGGGAAGACCCACCGCTCTGGATAGCCGGCCGGTTCTTGAAGTCGGTATGGAACATACTCTAAGGACTGTCCGATAGCTGCGAATGCGGGAACAGACAGCGAAAACCCGCTTGCTCGGCTATAATCGGCTCGCATTATAAAACCCTTCGCAAAACAAAAGCCGCTGGCCTGTGAGCACCGGCGTATGCACCTTACTCCAGGCCGTGTCGAAGCTGAATACGAGTGGGTTCGAGATCGCGCACCTGTGGTCGTCCCACTTGTCAACGAAACACGCGACCGTCTTGGCGTGCTGTTTGAAACAGAGGTCAAAACCATCACCGAAACAACGTACAAACAGGAAGTAAACACGGTGTTCGCCAACGGCGAGACAGCGGTCAACATCGCCGGCTACGTGGGACTGCTGCGCGAGTTAGATGTCGAAGGCGATTATCCAGGCTTCATTGTCGACGAAATCCTGGGTCGGGAACTCGCTGCTACCATTGCCGGCGGACAGCCACTCGCGTTGCTTGCCCAGGCTACGTTCCACTTTGCGGATGTACACACGCATGGTGAGGCTGATGAGAACGCCGGTGTGGATGATCTGGATGCCGCTCTCGCGGCAGGCTTTCAGACACGGTTGCCGGGCTGGGAGTGGCGAAACGGAGACAGTCCGTTTTCGATCCAGTAGCTGTATAAACGCCCTATGGAGACACAGCGAGGCGGCGTGGCTTCAGACTGTCTGCTCTGCTGAACGGAATACTCACAGACTATCGCTGAACTCAACGAAATACCCACGGTTCTCGAGGAACTCGAGTGTGACGGCGTGAGTTCCTCCGCCGTTGGGAGTGAGATTTTAGCCTCCAGTCGACGTACACCCAGTATGAAACTGACAGCTATCCAAGGAGACATTGCCGCCCAGCGTGCGGACGCACTGGTTGACGCCGCCAGCACAAGCCTCGAGATGGGCAGCGGTGTCGCCGGCGCGCTCCGCCGTAGGGCTGGTGGTCCGATCAACGAGGAAGCCACCTCGAACGGGCCAGTCGAACTCGGAGAGGTTGTCGTCACTGACGCCTACGGTCTCGAGGCAACCTACGTTATTCATGCGGCCGCAATGCCACACTACGGCGACCGAAAAGCCACCGAAGAAAGCATCCGACTGGCAAGCCGAAACACACTCGAGACAGCCGACGAGTTGGGCTGTGAGTCGCTGGTGATTCCGGTACTTGGAACCGGTGTGGCGGGCTTCGATTTCGAGGACGGTGCGCAGGTGATCTGTGAGGAAATCACCGACTACGACCCTGCGAGGCTGACCGACGTGCGAGTGATCGCCTACACCGATGCTGACTACGAGCAGCTACAGACTGTCGTCGGTCGGCTCACCAATTCGCAGCGATAAGATACCCAAACAGCAACGGTTGGGTACTCGAGCGGCAACAACAGCCAATCGTGGCCTCACGATATGCCTCGAGAGACAGTCTCGGCTACTGGTTGTAATGCCGCGAAGCTACTGGCTTGCTGGTGTAATATGTTGAACTCAACTGCCTCGGGGTCAAGTGGTTCGAGACGCTTTCGTCTCGTCATTGCCAGACTGCGTCTGGCAGGCAGCCAGAAATCTCTGATTTCTGGCCACATCACGGAATTCGAAGATTTCCGTACGACCCCGAGGCTTGTCAGTGGACTCCCGCTCTAACTGCG
>LKML01000054.1 GCA_001563795.1 Haloferacaceae archaeon B1-Br10_E2g22
ATGGTGCTGCGGATGGTGAAGCAGCATTCGTCGAAGACTTCGTCGCAACCTGGAGTAAGGTTATGAAGCTCGATCGCTTCGATCTAGAATAATTCCAGCACGAAAACTGTATTATAACCACTCTTCGGACCACTCTTTTATCTCTTCGAAAATCGGACTGAGTGACCGTCCTTTATCTGTCAGTGAGTAGTAGGTCGCAATCGGCTTGTCCTCTTCGAACCGTCGGCTCACATACCCTGTTTCTTGGAGATCATCAAGCACCCGCGAGAGCGTCCGAGAGTTGGCGTCCGTCGATCGTTTGAGTTCGTTGAACCGCTTTTCGCCGTACTGCAGATCGTACAGCACTGCCAGTCGCCACTGTGAACCGATCTCGTCGAGCGATTCGATGACAGGACACGGTGTATCCTCGAGTGTCGAAGGCTCTTTTTGACTCATGTGGCATCGTCGTTCTCGAGACGTATAGTGGTTCGTATTGTAACGTAGTTGTATTGTGTTACTGCTGTTTGTCACTCGTTGACAGCTGACCCGACGAACCCATCGAGCGGTCGCTGAGTGCGCTCAACGAGAGATCTGTCCCTTTGCTTTCGCCTGATAACGCCGGTCGCCAGCGCAACGACGAACACCACATTGGCAAGCAAAAAGATGGGAACACCGCCGACAACAAACGAAACGAAGTGATCGGCGATCTCGAAGACGCCGTCTTCGACCAAAAGCGGCAGCGAAAAGACGATACTACCGACAACGGCTTCGCCCATGTCTCGAGTGGTGTATTTGTCGATTTGGGCATCGAAAAACTTGCCTCCCGGCAACGACTCCAGTAGGTGTCTGGTCTCCCGAAGCTCCCGGTGTTGTTCCGGTATCGTGATCATCTCTTCGAGTTCGGTTAACTGTGTGAATACAGCCTCGAGATCGACATTGTCCGGCTCACGGTCGGCGCAGTTTTCGCGGCTCATGGCCACTACAGACCGACCCCGCTATAAAAATCACTCCGCCACTCCATTGGTGAGTCTGGTCTCAGTTGTCGCTGACAACCGTTCGTTCGCCGTCGCTATCGTCGTTTTCGTACTCGTAGACGACGCCGTCTTCTTCGTCAGCAGTCGCCGTATGCGAGCCATCACAGAAGGGCTTGTTGTCCGAGAGCCCGCACTGACAGATGTAGATTCCGCCACCCTGTTCTTCGAGTTCGTCTTCGTCGATTGGGTACGGCCCTTTCTTTTCGGCCGTCACTTTCCGTGCCATACGCTCACAACTGCCGGGATCGGTATAAAATCCCCAGTGACATGAGTGTTACCCGGTCTCGATGAGACGTCTGTTGTGGTCTACGGCGAGAACCGCAGTGCATTTTGCCCAGCCACCCACCGAATCGGTATGAACGGACAGCTACGCGACGACGTTGTTGCAATTGCTGGCAACGCTCGCCAGCAGTTTTACGACGCCCGCGGTTACGGCACACCCACAGGCGGCAATCATATCGAAGTCTCGCGAGTCGAGGCCGCCCACCTGCTGTTTCGCGGCGACCTCGAGTCAGTCGTCGACAGCGACGGCAGCCATCTCGATTTCGAGGCGTTTTTCGTTTCGTCTGCCTCGGCAGTCGATCGCTTTGGGCTTCGATTTCTCGTGTATGCCGAACTCAGAGACAGAGGGTTTTATCTTTCGCCCGCCCGCGAAGGTTGGCCCGGCGAGGACACGAACGAGTGGACAGATCTGACGGTGTATCCCCGCGGCACCAAACCCGGCGACGGCGAACCCGCCCACCGGATCGTTGTCGTTGGCGAGCGAACACCGATTCCAGCAGCGACACTCCGCGAGGTAACTCTCGCAGTCGTCGACGAAGAAAGTGAGATCACATATCTCGAAACCGGCATGCCTACGTTCGACGGCGGCAGTACCTACCAGCCGCCTGCATCAGTTACTGGCTCGCTGATCGACGACCGCGTGGTCGTCTGGGAGAGCCCGGATGGATTTTTCGATCACGGCTTTTACGGCCAGCCGTTGACTGCACGGGAGGCCGTCCTTGACAACGCAGTCCAGCTCTCGTTAGTCGAAGCCGCCGGACTCGCCGTCGAAGACCACCTTTCGCTTACGGACGAAGACCGTCTAGCAGCCGAGGCGATCTGTGAGCGTGGCCGCGCGGTCGAAGGCGAGCGGTTCGACCGTCGGTTGGCGGTCTATCGCGCCCTGCGCAGCCAGCAGGTCGTCCCCAAAACGGGTTACAAGTTCGGTGCGGATTTCCGGACGTACAACACTGTTGCGTCTGTAGACGACCTTTCGCACTCGGAGTGTCTCGTCCGCGTTGTCGATGCCGACCATACATTTGATCCACGAGAACTCTCGCTCGATGTGCGGCTCGCTGGTGGGGTTCGGAAACGAATGGTTTTTGCGCTGACCGGAGCCAACGGCAACATAGAGTGGCTCACTGTGAGCCGTCTGACGCCATGACTGACGACGACATTCCCCACGACGATGGTGGCACAGCAACCGAAGCCACGCTGTTGGCCGACGGCGGCCTCGAGGAGACCACCATTGACCCGTGGGGCTCTTCGACGATTGCCGATTACCGAAAACTGTTCGAGGAGTTCGGTATCGAAGCCTTCGATGAGCTCCTTGGGGACGTCCCCAATCCGCACTATCTGATGCGCCGCGGCGTCATCTTCGGCCACCGCGAGTACAGCCCGGTCGCTGATGCGCTGGCAAACGACGATCCCGCTGCGGTGCTTTCTGGATTCATGCCGACCGGCGACCCACACATCGGTCACAAACTCGTCTTCGATGAGATCATCTGGCATCAAAACCAAGGGGCCGACGCCTACGGGTTGATCGCTGATCTCGAGGCCCATGCGGCCCGCGGGATGAGTTGGGATGAAATCGACGAACACACCGAAAGCTACCTGCTTAGCCTGCTCGCACTCGGATTTGACCCCGAGGAAGGAACACTGTACCGACAGTCACAGAACCGCGAACTGCAGGATCTCGCCTTCGAACTCGGCTCGAACGCCCGCTTTTCGGAGTTCGCCTCAATCTATGGCTTTGACGGTGAGACCAACGTCAGCCACATGCAGAGTGTCGTTACCCAGATGGCCGATATGCTGTATCCGCAGTTGGCCGACGAGCCCAAACCCACTGTAATCCCAGTCGGCCCTGACCAGGATCCGCACGTCAGGCTGGCTCGAGATCTGGCTGTCAGAATGCGATTTTTCAAAGTCACCGAAGCCTACGCGAGTTTCGAGGCCAGTGGTGCCGAACGGAAAGTAATTGGCGAGGCCTACGAGACGCTGGCGGCTGCACTCGACGGCGACGAGGTGGTTCGTTGTGAGGACGCTGCTGCGTGGCTCGAAGAACACGACGGTGAGTCTGAGCTCACTGCAGCCCGAACCGCTGCTATCGAGAAACTCTCGGAGGCCGGCATGGAGCCAGTTCGACCACGGGTTCGGTTTTTCCACCGTCATGGCCCCACCGAAGCCTTCGAGGCGATGATCAACGCTATCGAGGGCGAAAAGCGAGTCTACGAAGGCCACATTGATGCCTTCGAGATGGATCTGGACGAAGCCGAGGCTCTGGCCCGCACGGTCGAAGTCGACAACGGTGGCTACGGCTTTATTCAGCCCTCGTCGATCTACCACCGATTTATGACCGGGCTGACGGGTGGAAAAATGTCGTCGTCGATTCCGGCGAGCCATATTAGCCTTCTTGATGACCCTCAAGACGGCTACGACAAGGTCAAATCAGCCACCACTGGCGGCCGCGAGACGGCCGAAAAACAGCGCGAACTCGGCGGCGAGGCCGACGACTGTCCGGTCTATGAACTATACGCCTATCTGCTGGCCAACGATGACGATGGGCTGGCCGAGGAAGTCTACCAGGAGTGTGTCGACGGCGAGCGACTCTGCGGCGGGTGCAAACAACAGGCTGCTGAGTTGATGAAAGCGTTCCTCGAAGAGCACCAACAAAAGCGTCACGAGGCCAAAGCGTTACTCGAGCAATTAGACATTGATCTCAGTTCTACTCGTCGCGGGCCGGGCGGTTCGCACTGATACGTTACGATCAGTTGTCGGCCTATCGGTCTACCACGCCAGCCAGACCTCGCCGTTGATTGTCTCACGACGCTCGATTAAGCCGGCCGTTGCCATCATCTGTAGTCGATCACGGATCGCCTCCGGATGTTCTTCGATTTCGTCTGCAAGACTGGTTGTTGGTAATGCTTTGTGCTCTTCGAGGAGGGACAGGATCGTTTCATCCCGGGGACTGTCTTGTGGATGTGTGTGTGGATCACTATCGACAGTCACAACTGTAATTATTGAACCGGTGTAATTAGCTCTGTCGGTGTGAGTGATTATCCTGTTGGTCAGTCAGTTTGTACTGTATGTACTGCACCACTATTGTCTGTGTTGTAACAACTTTCTGTGACCGCTCACATCGTCCGAAAGCCCAGCCATTAGACTGTGCTAACACCTTCCGACGAGCGGTTGACCGACTTGGAGGTGAAGCAATATGCTCTGTCCCTAGCCTCCAAGACACTCCGGGTTACTGGTCGCTTTCGTCTTCGCAAACGCTAACTGTCGACCCTCCCGAGTGGCAGTAACAAGCGATGCGACTCCCGGAATCACAACTCGCGGTTCTCGAGGCCGCGAACACGACCGATGACCCGACAGTCGATCGGCTGGCCGACGCCACCGAACTCAAACCCGCCTCCGTCACCCGCGCGGCGTTCGACCTCCGCGAGGAGGGGCTGGTAGCCGTCGACGAAACAACCGAAACCGACGCCGAACTGACCGATGAAGCCCGCGAGTACCTCGAGGAGGGGCTTCCCGAAATCCGACTCTATCGTGCGGCACTTGAGGCCGGAGCCACCGACGAGCCGGTCTCGATGGGCCAACTTATCGGAGCCTCCGGGTTGGGCGGCCCACAGGTCGATATTGCGCTGTCGAACTTCGCCCGAAAGGGCTACGGCTCGATTGACTCCGGAGCCGTTTCGGCGGCCCCCGAGGCTACTCCTGATGCTGATCCAGAAGCCGCCGCCCTCGAGACGCTTGCGGCCGGCGATTCTGTCGATGATTCTGCGCTATTGGATCAACTCGAGCGTCGCGATTTGGTCGTCCAGTCCGAACGAACTGTTCGTACAGTTCGGCTAACACAAGTGGGCAGAAACGCACTCGAGGCGGGAATCGAGGTTGCCCAAACGGTCGATCGGCTCACCCCCGAGATGCTAACCAGCGGCGAGTGGCAAGACGTCGAGTTCACCGAGTACAACGTCGCGGCCGACGCACCTGCTATCGAAGGCGGCCGCAAACACATCCTCAGACAGACTGCCGACCGCGTCAAAGACGTGCTCGTCGGGATGGGCTTTCAGGAGATGGAAGGCCCGCATGCTGATGCGGATTTCTGGATCAATGACTGTCTGTTTATGCCACAAGACCATCCTGCTCGAACCCACTGGGATCGGTTTGCACTGGATGTACCGCCGATCCAGTCGTTGCCCGATAGGTTGGTCGCTCGCGTCGAGTCGGCCCACCGCGAGGGGGTCGGCGAGGATGGTGAGGGCTATCACTCGCCGTGGAGTCGTGAGTTCGCCGAGGCCGTTGCCCTCCGGGGACACACGACCTCGCTTTCGATGCGATATCTCTCAGGGTTCGCCGGTGCGAACATCGAGCCACCACAGCGGTACTTCTCGGTTGAGAAAGTCTATCGCAACGATACGCTCGATCCGACTCACTTGCTCGAGTTCTTCCAGATCGAAGGCTGGGTACTCGCCGAAGACCTCTCGGTGCGGGATCTGATGGGCACTTTCGAGGAGTTCTACATGCAGTTCGGCATCGAAGACATCCAGTTCAAACCACACTACAATCCCTACACTGAACCCTCATTCGAACTGTTCGGAACGCATCCAACCACTGGCGAACTCGTCGAAATCGGCAACTCAGGCATGTTCCGACCCGAAGTACTCGAGCCGCTCGGCATTGAGGCCGACGTCATGGCGTGGGGCCTCGCTCTTGAGCGGCTCCTCATGTTGATGTATGGCTTCGAGGATATCCGCGATGTCCATGGGACGTTGTGTGATCTTGCCCTCCTCCGAGAGACGGAGGTGGTCTACTAATGCCAGTCGTCGATATCGACCCCGACGAACTCAGGGAGTTGACGGGCCACGACGAGAAATCCGACGACGAACTCAAAGACGATCTGTTCAATCTCGGCCTCGAGTACGAGGGTGAAACCGACGACGGCGAGATGCAACTCGAGTTTGCTCCCGACCGACTCGACCGCCTTTCGGTCGAAGGTGTCGCCCGCTCGTTGCGGTATCAGTATGGCGAGGATCGCGGGCTGTTCGTTCCCACAACGAACGATGCCGACTGGACGATCCAAGTCGCCAACAGCGTTCCCGAAGCCCGACCCTACGTTTCGGGTGCAATTATTCGGGATGTGAACTTGAGCGATGCGGCACTCGAGTCGCTGATCCAACTACAAGAAAAGCTGCATGCGACGATGGGCCGGAAACGTGCGAAAGCCGCCATCGGGATTCACGATCTGACGATGGTCAAAGGCCAATCCTACGACAGCGAGGGCCGTCCGTCGATCACCTATCGGGGTGTCGAACCTGACGGCGACCGATTTGTTCCACTGGAGTCCGATGCCGAACTGACGCCCGAAGCGGTTCTCGAGGCCCACGAAACCGGTACAAAATACGCCGGCTTGCTCGATGGCTTCGAGCGGTATCCGGCCATCTACGACGAACTCGGACTGTTTTCGTTTCCACCGATTATCAACGGTCGACGCACGGAGGTCGAAGCAGAATCCCGTGATCTGCTGATCGAACTCACTGGCACTGATCAGTGGACAATTGATCACATCTGCAACATTATCTGTTATGCGCTCTCTGCGCGCGGGGCGACCATCGAGGAAGTCGAAATAGAGTATCCGGATGCCGCCTCAGCAGACGAAGACTACAGTCAGCACCTCCTTCGGCCAGACTTTACGGTTCGTACGAAAACGCTGTCTCACAACCGTATCGAGACGGTTTTAGGAGTCAATCTCGAGGCCGAGACCGTCTTGGATCTCTTCGAACGATCCGGACTGTCAGCCACCGTCGAAGACTCAACAGCCGACAGCGTTCGGTATGAAGTTGAAATACCACCCTACAGGGTTGACGTGCTACACCCAATGGATCTGGTCGATGATATCGGGAGAGCCTACGGGTTCAACGACCTCGAGCCACGCTATCCCGACGTGGGGACGGTGGGTGGCCGACACGAACGTACCCGCCTCGAGGATGCTGCCCGCGTGAGTCTCATCGGACTGGGCTTTGAGGATCTGTTGAACTTCCATATGATCTCTCATGAGGCCAACTACGAGCGACTCGGCATCGAACCCGGCAGTGGCGTCGTTGGAGCCGGCGAGCCGGTCGAGATCACCGGCCCCTACAGCGAGGATTACACTCAACTCCGCAGTTGGGTGTTGCCGTCGTTACTAATGGTACTCGAGAACAACACCCATCGGGCCTACCCACAGGATCTCGCAGAAATTGGACTTGCAGCCGCCGTCGACGAGACTGAAACCACCAACGTCGCCGAATGGCGCTCGATTGGTGCCGTCTTGGCTCGCCACGACGCAACCTACGAGGATGCCAAAGCTCGAGTGGCCGCACTGTGTGCGGACTTCGGTGTCACATTCGAGACGCCACCTACGGAACATCCGTCTTTTATTCCGGGACGGGTTGCTGATGTCGTGGTCGCCGGCGAGACGGTGGGTGTGGTCGGCGAAATCCATCCAAAGGTGCTACTCGAGCATGACCTCGAATTGCCGGTTGCGGCGTTTGAACTCCGGCTATCAGCCTTAAGACACGCGTAGTTTGCCGGTTTCAACACACCACAAATAGTGGTGGTCTAATCAGCAACTGAAACGCCCACACTACCATTCCTGCAAAAAGCGGCAGCGGTGAGAGTGCGACCACAAGCCTTTGGTAGGTACAGTGGCCCGTAGCTCGCAAAACGCGTCGGCCAACAACACGATTGCGTCAGTTGTGATCATCCAACTTAGCAACACGATGACAAACAACAGTGGCTCGTTGGTGACTGCAACGTCGGCCACGGAACTGACAAAGCCACGATACCGTTTGTCTTTTGTATGGTCATATAAATCGCAAGGGATGGCTTTCAACAATCGGTTTCTGGACTCCACAGCAGCCCGGATGAATCGCCATTGGAAAGCGACCAAGCGACTGTGTTTCGGTCTTCACACCGATTTGGTAGGTGTCCTGTTGTTCACCACTCAACCGTATCGAACGGTTGTCGACTGATCGCCGTTTCGAGCTGTTCGAGTTCTGTTGGATCGGTCTCGGGAACGGTCTCCAGTATCGCGTACACTTCTTCGCGGGCTATTTTCACACCACCTTCTTTCAGCGCCGTTATTGTGTGTTCTTTAATCTCCCTAAGGGTGGCAACTGCAAGGAGATACGGGATTGCCCACGCAGTGTATATATCTTCATCACGACGCGGCATTGATAACAAATAGTTCCGTGCTTCGGGAACGTAGGTTTCGGCCTCCTCGATTATGTCGGTCACTGCCTTGCCCGTCTCAGACCAATGTCGTTCCTCGAGGAGTTCATCCTGCGGGACGCCATACTGCTCGAGGAGTGACGCCGGAATGTAGATGTTTCCCTCGGTGTGATAATCCTCGTGAACGTCTTTCGTTATGTTCACGAGCTGAAGGAGCAGTCCGTACTTTTCACCATAACTTTTGAGTTCCGCTGGCGCGCTTACGTCCTCAGCAGCATCCACGACACCTGAGATGAGGTGGCTTACCGTCCCTGCAACGAAATAACAGTACTGACGGAGATCCGGAAGGGTCTGAATTTTGACTTCCGGTCGTGTCATATCTCGGCCGCAGTACTTCCGCATTCCGTACGTTAGCTCATCGACCGCTGATTCGATCTGCTGTTGAACGTCGTCTGGACACTCCTGGTAGACGTCCATTACTCGATCCGTCTGTTCGACCAGCTGCCAGTGTTTCGGCTCCAACGGCTCTGAGGGCTTTTCGGCCATCGATTCCGAAATGAACGTCTGAACCTCGTCGTCATCCGCTGTTTTGAGCGCGGTTCGGTACTGCGAGAGGAGAGCCACCTTTGTTTCCGAGGAGAGATTCGGCGAATCTTCAATCGTATCAGGTATCCTGCACAATAGATAGCCGAGACAAATATACGTAGACAACGGCTCGTTGAGCCTATCGATTGATATCGCAAAGGTGCGTGAGACGTCTTCGATGATAGTATGGCACCACTCTACGTCCGCTGAATGACTCTCAAAAAGTGCGTTCTGATTCACAGTCATTCCTCACTACCCACCAGCTTTTATAGGATTATTTCCGCTGATTTTTGTAGAATTTTTTACGGATAGATATTGGTCTACCATTGTGAGTATAATCGGGAGACGCGTATTTATTTATTATTATGTGAGCATATGCTATGGACGGTTGTTACACCGACGGTAGGGCCGAGAGAATCGGGTATACGGCTACACTGCTCGAGAGCCGTTCCATTGAGATTGGCTCTTCGCCATTCATTGCCCATCACAGTTCCCGCAGTCAGATTGACGCCTGGTTTGGTTGCGGAATCTTGGTCGGTACAGCATAGACCATTGTGGTCTATGTATCCGATCGAAGCCGCTGCGGTGGCGACGTAGTCGGGAGTCGATTAACCTTAGTCCCCCCGGCGTCTTTCGCCGACTAATGCCTGACGGAGAGTACGACCCAGAGGCTGTCGAGCCGAAATGGCAAGCCCAGTGGGTCGACGACGAAACCTACGCCTATCCCGCCGAATCGACCGATCCGAATACCACCTTTGCCATCGATACGCCGCCGCCGACCGTCTCAGGCAACCTCCATTGGGGCCACGTCTACGGCACGATTTTGCAGGATATCGTCGCCCGCTTCGAGCGCATGCAGGGCAACGATGTGTTTTATCCGTTTGGCTACGACGACAACGGAATCGCCTCCGAACGCCTCACGGAATCTGAACTCGACATCCGGCATCAGGAGTTCGAACGCTACGAGTTCCAGCAGAAATGCCGTGAGGTCTGTGCGGAGTACGAAGCCGGCTTCACCGAAAAAATGCAGGCGATGGGAATCTCTATCGACTGGAACAATACCTATCAGACGATCTCTCCCGAAGTCCAGCGCGTCTCACAACTCTCCTTTATCGATCTCTATGAGCAGGGCCGCGAGTACCGAAAAAAGGCCCCGGCGATCTGGTGTCCTGAGTGTGAAACCGCTATCTCGCAGGTCGAAACCGAGGATCTCGAAGAGGATTCGCATTTCAACGATATTGCCTTCGAACTCGTCGAGGCCGGCAGCGAACCCACTGCGGATGCAGTTTCTGATGCCGACTATGAGTATGAAACCGCAACCGAACCCGGCGACGACATCGTCATCTCGACGACCCGTCCCGAGTTAATTCCTGCCTGTGTCTCTATGTTCGTCCACCCAGACGACGAGCGCAACGCCCACCTCGTTGGTGGCACCGCCAAAGTTCCGCTGTTCGGCCATAAGGTTCCCATCTACGAGGACGACCGCGTGGACATGGAAAAGGGAACTGGCGTCGTGATGTGCTGTACCTTTGGTGATCAGACTGACATCGAGTGGTACCAGGCCCACGACCTCAATCTCAGGGTCGCTATCGACCAGTCGGGAACCATGACCGATCTCGCCGGAGACTACGAAGGGATGACGACTCACGAAGCCCGTGAGGCAATCGTCGGAGATATTGACGACGCTGGCCAACTACGGGATCGCCGCGACATCACCCATGTCGTTCAAGTCCACGAACGCGATGACGTGCCCGTTGAGTACCGTGTCACCGAGCAGTGGTATGTTGATGTGCTCGACAAACGCGAAGAGTATCTCGAGGCAGGCCGCGAAATGGAATGGTTCCCCGAGAAGATGTTTACTCGCTATCAAAACTGGATCGATGGCCTCGAGTGGGACTGGTGTATTTCCCGGCAACGCTCGTCGGGCATTCCGTTCCCTGTCTGGTACTGTGAGGACTGTGGCACCGAAATCATCGCTGAAAAAAGTGATCTCCCAGTCGATCCTCTCTCCGATGAGCCACCCGTCGATAGCTGTCCTGAATGCGGCTGCTCGGAGTTTCTCGCCGAAGACGACGTCTTCGACACCTGGGCGACCTCCTCGCTGACACCGCTGATCAACGCCGGGTGGGACTGGGACGACGAAGCCGAGGAGTTCACAATGGAACGACCCGAAATCTACCCGATGGATTTGCGCCCGCAGGGCCACGATATCATCTCGTTTTGGTTGTTCCATACCGTCATCAAATGCTACGAACACACCGGCAAGGTACCGTTCGATGCGACGATGATCAACGGAATGGTGCTCGATGAAAACCGTCAAAAGATGTCGAAATCCAAGGGCAACGTCGTCGACCCAGATGCCGTCCTCGAAGAGTATCCGGTCGATGCCGCCCGCTTTTGGGCCGCTGGCAGCGCGATTGGCGACGATCTGCCCTACCAAGAAAAGGGACTTCGCGCGGGCGAAAAACTCATCCGAAAACTCTGGAACGCCTCGAAACTCGTCGAATCGCTGGCCCCGGAAGTCATCGACCAGCCCGCCGAGCTCACCGCTATCGACCGCTGGTTGCTCGCCGAACTCGATGCGACAATCACCGAGACGACCGACTACCTCACCAATCGGGAGTTCTCGAAAGCACGCGACAACCTCCGGACGTTCTTCTGGGGGACGTTCTGTGATGATTATCTCGAGATTGCCAAACAGCGACTTGCCGGTGGCGAAGACCTATCGGCGGCCTACACGCTGCGGACAGCCCACGAACGGTTCTTGAAGCTGTTTGCCCCACAGCTGGCTCACGTCACCGAGGAACTCTACCGGGATATGTATGACCTCGAGACGAGCATCCACCACACTACGTGGCCCGAACCACTCGGTTTGGAGGCCAACCGTGAAGGTGGCAACGCCGCCATGTCCGTCGTCGGCGCGCTGCGCAAGTACAAAAGCGACCGCCAGCTCCCACTCAACGCCGAACTCGGTGCGGTGTCGGTCTACGGTCCAATCGAGGGCTTCGAGGCGGATATCCGCGGCGTGATGCACGTCGATGAACTAACCGTGCTCGATTCTGAACCCAAAATAGAGAGTGTGATTACTGAGATCAAACTCGACTACTCGAATGTCGGCCCCGAGTATGGTGCGCAGGTGCCGGAACTCGAAGTCGGCCTCGAGTCCGGAGAGTACGAACTGGTCGACGACGAACTCCACGTTGCTGGCGAAGCGCTTGGCCCCGACTTCTTCGAGGTCAAACGTGAACGCCAGTACATCGGCGAGGGCGAAATGCTGGAGGCTGGCGACACAATTGTAATCGTCGACGAACAGTAGCAGCGCCGCAGTTTTTCCTGTCTGTATGCCGTACCTGGCCGATACGTATTGGTGCCGTTGGTATTAGCAATCGACGCCGACCGCCTCATCGACTGACTCAAAACCGTCCCGATCCAGCAACTCTAAGAGGCCCTGATTAATGTCTCGAGCAATCGCTGGCCCCTCGAATACCAAGCCGGTATAGAGCTGGATGATACTCGCACCTGCCCGAATTTTGGCGTAGGCACCCTCCGCGTCACTAATGCCGCCGACACCGACGATGGGCGCGTCGGTGCGTTCGGCAATAAACCGAATAAGCTCAGTTGCCTCCCCTTCGATTGGCTTTCCAGAGAGTCCACCCGTCTCGAGTTTGTTCGGGTTCTGTAGCGAGTCGGGCCGGCTCGTCGTCGTATTTGTCGCGATTACCCCATCAAGGTCGAGTTCGTCGACGACGCTCAGGGCGTCTTCGATGGCTGGCTCTGGGAGATCCGGTGAGAGTTTGACTAACAGCGGCTGTGCCCCGGCGTCTTTGAGTGTGCCCAGAATCTCTTCGAGTGCGCCGCGGTTCTGTAGCGACCGCAGCCCCGGTGTGTTGGGACTTGAGACGTTCACCGCAAAGTAGTCACCCGCCTCGGCCACGCGCTCGTAGGTGTACAGATAATCGTCGGCTGCCTCTTGGAGTGGCGTTACTTTCGATTTGCCGATGTTGATCCCGAGAGGTACCTCTGGTTCTGGTTCGTGGTCGAGCCGCTGGCCGATCCGGTCGGCACCCTCGTTGTTGAATCCCATCCGGTTGATGAGCGCCTCGTCTTCAGGCAGCCGGAACATTCGCGGTCGACGGTTACCGGGCTGGCGTTCGGCAGTGACGCCGCCGATCTCGACGTGTCCAAAGCCGAGTGCCTCGAGCATCCGTGGGATTTCGGCGTTTTTGTCGAAGCCGGCGGCCACACCGACTGGGTTTGGGAACTCACAGCCAAAGACGGTCGTCTCCAAACGTGGGTTAGAGACCGTATACCGTCGACGAAAGAGTTGGATAACGGGCGTACGCTGGACTGCTCGAAGTCCCGTATGTACCGTTCGATGGGCCGTCTCTGGCGGCAGCGAGAACAAAACCGGCTTTGTGAGGTCGTACAGTGACATTAGGTGAACTGAACGATTCCACAGCAATCAACCTCTCGAAGCCCCGATCTACCGATACTGGTGCTACCGAGCGCTAAAAATCGTGCTCGACTGTTTCGGCGTCTGCTTTCTGGATGATTATTTTCCCGTCACGCACGCGGACGAACACCTCGTCGCCGATATCCATACCAGCAACTGCAAGTTCGTCTTCGTGTAAGTTGACGTGGACGTTGTGGTACTTGCCGTCTTCGTCTTTTGCACCACTCGGACTGAGCTTTTTTTTGCGTACCATCGCGGGTGTCTGTCTCCATTTCACCCCACCTCATACATAAGTGTTGTTTACCAATTCTCGCAGGATCTCACCGCGCGGTCTTGGTGTGGGTCAGTATGGCCGCAGATTTTGTTGCATTTGTGGGCAAAATCGACTGCCGGCAGTACAACAGTACTTAAACTTTCCTCCAAAGAGTGCTCATTTCCCCGATATATTTATAGTACACTATGTCTTCGGTTGTCATGGTGAGTAAAACCATGGTACGTGAAGATGGTAAACGTAATTTTGCACTCCGCGAGTCAGACGGCTCTGAAGAAAGCGTCTTTTCGGGCAACACCCCGAGACAGGCTGCACTGAAGGCCGCCCGACGGCTCGAGCCGGCGCCCTCCGAGGATGACGCCGAACGCGTTGATCTCGAACTTCGAGAAAAGGGCACTGACAAACTCCATATTTATAAGGGGTGGGCTTGGCACGAAGAGGCACCTGACAACAAGCCCGGCTGGATGCCCGACGAGATCACCGAGGCGAACGTCTCCAAACAGGGTATCGAACACCTCGAGGAGTGACTGCCGGCAAAACCCTCTGATTTTTCTGCCGCTGTGCCGATACTGTTTAGTTTCGTCTGTGCCGAACACAGCGTGCGCGGCTTTCACCCGGCGGGACCGACTGTACAAGCACGGCATGACCGTCCGATCTCCTGCCGCGCAATATGTTCTGCAAATATGCAACCAGCGTGTCTCGTAGCTTGACCTCGAGGTAGTTCACACCTCTAGTAGTTCTGTTCTGTCGTTGATAATCCCATTGCTGCTGTTTTGATTCTCGTCGCCCGCGTGTACGAACACCGTTACGACATCGTGTTTCTGCTGGCTTCTGGCTGTCAAGACACTGTTGAGGCTTTGTGATTGTTGTCGTCTACTTATGCCGTTTATTGTTTCATCTGTCTGTAGTGTGTGAACCGATACATACGGCATGAAACCGCATGACGTAGCGGCTCTCGGTCGACGAGGTTAAATATGCACCTACCATTCGATGAAATGCGAAGGTCGCACGGGCCCTGCCCGTTCGGCATCCGTTGTCGGAATCGACCGACGGCGGCCATCTCGAACCAACGCCCTTAAGTGTAACAGGGCACTCGGATGGAATGCAGACAAAAAC
>LKML01000055.1 GCA_001563795.1 Haloferacaceae archaeon B1-Br10_E2g22
CATCTAATTGTCGATTCTACCAGCAAATGGTGGCAAATACCACTCAGTGGGCACAAACGGGTCGACACCGCAGTTGCAGTTTATAATAGTTATAAAAACATAACAGGGTGGTTGGCTACCGAGTGGTATGGACAACCTACTCGACGACCAGACGGCAGTGATCACGGGTGGTGCAAGCGGATTCGGTCGACAGATCGCACTGACGTTTGCCGACCACGGTGCGGACGTGATCGTTGCAGATATCCGCGAAGAACCGCGCGAGGGCGGCGAGCCAACACACGAGCGGATCAGAAGCGAGACCGACCGCCGGGCGGAGTTCGTCGACTGCGATGTCACCTCGCCTGACGATCTGGTGGTCGCCGTCGAGGCCGCCGACGAACTCGGCGGGATCGATATCATGGTGAACAACGCGGGGATCACCAACGAGACTGATTTTCTGGAGGTCACCGAATCAGAGTACCAACAGCTGATGGATATCAACGTTAAGGGCGTCTTTTTCGGCTGTCAGGCAGCCGGTAAAAAGATGGTCGAAAACGGCGGCGGGACGATCATCAACATGTCGAGTGCGGGAGCCTACCGCGCGATGGCCGAAATTTCGACCTACTGTGCCTCGAAAGCCGCCGTGCGGACGCTGACCTACGCGCTGGCCGACCGCTTCGGCGACGACGGGATTCGGGTCAACTCAATTAATCCCGGCTTTAGCAACACGCAGATGACTGCCGACTCTATGCTCGGCAGTGGGATCCGGGGTCGCGTCAACGCCAAACTGATCAAACAGACGGTTCCCGCCGGGCGGTTCGGCGAACCCGAAGAGATCGCCAACGTCGCGCTGTTTTTGGCCAGCGATCTGAGTTCCTACGTCAACGGCGAATCGATCTTGGTCGACGGCGGGATGACTCACACGTGACATCCTCTTCGCAGGGTTGATATACCGCCTTGGTCGGTGGGTAGTGCGGCTCAATCCGATATAACCATGCAGATGCCGGGTTCACGCCCGGTCGCCAGACTGGGTCTGGCGGGCACTCAGAACGTTTTGATTGCTGATAACGGCGTGAACGCCAGGATTCTCTCGTTGAACAAAGATAGGTACTCGAGTCTCCGGACGCCTCGAGCGGACGCAACCGCTTTGACCCGCGGGCCAACAGTAGCAGTATGTCACATTCGGTCGACCACGACCCGAACGGCGAGTGGCGACTCATCCGACAAGAGGCTCGTGCGGGCCCGATGCAGATGGCGCTCGACGAGATTGCCGCCGAGACCGCCGCTTCGGGCGGCCCACGAACCGTGCGTGTCTATCAGTGGAAACCTGGCTGTCTCTCAGTAGGCTATCATCAAGATCCCGCAACAGTCAACTGGGAAGCCTGCCGGCAACAGGGAATCGACGTAACCCGTCGGCAAACGGGTGGCGGCGGTATCTACCATGACACGTATGGCGACATTTCGTATTCGATTGCGGCTCCGCTCGAGGAGTTCCCGAACGACCTACTCGAGGCTTATCACCGGCTTTGTGAGCCGGTGTTGGACGCCCTCGAGCGGATGGGCGTCGAAGCCAACTTTGTCGAACATGAAGTAGAGTCACTCTACACACCAGCGTGTTATTTACGCGGGCTCCATCCGGCCCACGACATCGTCGCCGGGGGAAAGAAAATCAGTGGCAACGCCCAGTATAGACGCAAAAACGCCGTGATTCAGCATGGCTCGCTAACCTACCGTTCGGGTGCCGACCAGCATCTCTCGACGTTCGTCGATCCACCGGCGGCCGAAACCTTCGACCAGCGAGTGACCAGTATCGCTGCCCAAAGCGATATCTCTCGGAGTGAGGCAGTCGATACACTCGAGGCCGCACTCGCCGAGTGGGCTGGAGCCACCGACGGCGCTTGGACAAACGCAGAACTTCGGGAGGCCACTAATCGAGTGGCCGAGCAGTACGCCAACGCCGAGTGGGTTCGGCGAGATCCAAACACGCGGTGACATCCTCGAGCGACCAGGTTCCCGGCTGAGCGGGGTGAGACCGCCTGTTTCCAGCGATGAGAAGCAAACACAGCGAGCTCGCAGTTGGAAAGAGGTGGGATCGAAGTCACTTTCAGGCCACTGTTCGTACCGCTGGTATGAACGTTGGTGCACACGTTTCGATCTCGGGCTCTCGAGTGTCTTCAGATACCTCAACGCCCAAATACAGCGATATTCGCAACGCAGTCGATCGCCAGTTGGCTTTCGGCGGCAACTGTGGACAGATTTTCACGACCTCTCCGCAGGTCTGGAAACAACCTGAAATTTCTGAGGAGGCCGCCGCAGGCTTCCGTGAGCTTACCGCCGAAAAATTAGACGGGCCGTGGGTGATTCACAGCTCGTATCTCGTCAACCTCTGTACACCAAAAGACGACCTTCGGGCCAAATCCATCGACAGCATGCAGGCTGAACTCGATGCGGCCGAAAAACTGGGTGTCTCCTATGTCAACGTCCACCTCGGGGCTCACACTGGTGCAGGCGTCGAGGGCGGCCTTGACAACGCAGCCGAGGTTATCGACCAACTCGAAGTTCCCGATGATGTCAAGATACTCATCGAATCGGATGCCGGCAGCGGAACCAAACTCGGCGGTGAGTTCGAGCACTTGGCAGGTATTATCGAGCGCACTGACGAAGAAATTGGCATCTGTATTGACACCGCCCATACGCTGGTGGCAGGCAACGACCTGACGACACCCGAAGCCGTCGACGAGACCGTCCAGCGTTTCGACGACATCGTCGGCCTCGAGCAGCTGGAATACATCCATCTCAACGACTCGAAACACGACGTGGGCACGCACAAAGACGAACACGCCCTAATTGGCGAAGGCTACATCGGCGAAGACGGGATTGCCGCGATAATCAACCATCCTGCACTCCGAGACCTCCCGTTCGCACTCGAAACGCCAACCGAAGACAGCAAAGGCTTCGCCTGGAACATCGCTAAAACCAAAGAGCTTCGCGAGAACTGAGCCGTGCGCCGGTTTTCTGCGGAGTATCTCGAACGCACCCGTCGAGGAATGTGGGCCGACTCTACAGCGGCGTTGGCGGACCTCGATCTCTCAGGTCGAACTCGCATTCT
The DNA here is from genome assembly GCA_001563795.1 of Haloferacaceae archaeon B1-Br10_E2g22. GTDB lineage: Archaea > Halobacteriota > Halobacteria > Halobacteriales > Haloferacaceae > Halohasta. The sequence goes on from LKML01000055.1 coordinate 3,089, forward strand.
CGATGTCGGCTGTGGAACCGGCGAACTCACCCGAATTCTCGACAACGCCGAGGCCACTGTCGTCGGCTGTGATGTCGACACACAACTGCTGGGGGTTGCCCACGAACACACACCCGTCGTCGCCGGCGATGCCTGCCGGCTCCCGTTTGCCGACGACAGCTTTGATCTCGTTGTCTGCCAGGCACTCCTTATTAACCTCCCCGAACCAGCCGCTGGCCTCGAGGAGTTCGCCCGTGTGTCCTCGGATCTCGTGGCGGCAATCGAACCCAACAATGCCGCCGTCAGCGTTGATTCGACGGTCGATCGTGAGGTCGAACTCGACACAACGGTTCGAGAAGTGTATCTCGAGGGCGTCGAAACTGACGTTGCTCTCGGTGAGCGTCTCGAGGAGTTGTTCGTGAAAACTGGAATCGAACCGTTGTCGACTCATCGATATATGCATGAAAAGCGAACTGAACCGCCCTACAGCGAAATCGCACTCAAAAGTGCGGCTCGGAAAGCAAGCGGAGCCGGCCTAGACGACACGAAAAGCGAACTCCAGTGTGGCCTCGAAGACAGCGAAACGAACTACGACGAACTCCGCGCAGCGTGGCGCGAGATGGGCCGAGCAGTTATCGAGCAGATGCAGGCCAAAGCGTACGAACGTCTCGAACGCGTGCCGTTTCATGTGACTGTCGGACGAATCAACGGATCACAGTAGTCACAATGCTGCGAGAGGTGAGCAACCGAAACCGGTTGTGCCGACTCGAGGCAAGTGTCCTGGGAGTCGACTCACGACGCGTGTACAGGCGGTCAAGACGATTGCCTCGGGGCTTGCCCCCGAGGGTGAAGTCGACCTAACGTGAGACTTATTGAGATTCAATAAGAGCAATCATACAGAGTACGATGGAATGTTACCCAAAACTCAGAGATCGGGGACAGATCACAATCCCTGAAGAAGTCCGTGAAACGTTAGACCTCGAAGAAGGCGACCGACTCAAACTCACTGTCGAAAAACTCAACTGAACTACCCCACCCTACTCAGCGGCTACTGCCGCTTCCTTGAGGGTGGGGCTTGACCTCGGGGTAGTTCACAGCGCCTGGTGTGAGAGCGACAGCTGCGACTGCCCGAATTTTATATCTCGATATATGATTTATTTATAGAGAATATCACCACGCGGCAGCACTGAATTAGATAACATCGCCACGAACCGTCGGGCCGGTCTGTTCGGTTCGATAGCGGCTCACCGTCTGGGCTGCCTCACTGGCAGTATCGCTGTCGACGCCAAGTTGCTCGAGTGCGCCCGCGAACGTCGGAAACGGTAGTTTGCCGCCGCGAAGTTTGTCGAATAGGTCGTCGTCCCACTGACCGTCGACCCACAGACAGACGCCTCGCGGATCGAGAATCTGCTCGTAGTTCTCTCGAGCAAGCGCTCCACGCAACCGTTGAGTCACGTTTTCATCAAAGCTTGCATTACAGACCTCTAGATGAATCGGTTCGTCATCCCCCAGTAGGTGAGCCGCGAGACATTTTTCGGGGGCAGCATGTCCGTTGTCGTTGGCCCGAACGTACTCTGGAAACGTTTCGGCCCACTCGGCGCTGACACTCTGGCCGACACCTTTGATGCCGTGTTTGGTGTAGTAGGCTTCGGCTGCCTCGTCGTCTCCCCGGAGCCGAATATCCTTTTTGAGGTAGATATCGAGTCGGTCGATTGGATCCAATCCAAGCGCTAGGTCGCCGTAGACCCAGATCTCCCGTACCGGTACGGCCATAGGGTCGGCTTCGACGGTCTCGATGAGTTGCTCGAGGCGGTCGAGAGCAGCATCTCTGTCGATGCGATCTGTCATTGAATCTGTTCGGCACTCCGTGGGCAAACGGGTTTCGACCCATTCGAGACACTCCCACCCAGTTTAGGAATCTGCCTCCTCGAGCAGTTCGCTGGCGTTGTCCCGCGGCTGGTAGCCGAGTTGTTGGTGTGTCTCGGTAAGGCTCAAAAACCGTTCGTCGTTACGCGAGACGACGTTTGCAGTAACTGGATTTTCGGAGAGTTCGGTTGTTGTCCCAGCCAGTATCGCCTGCCGGCAGTCTCGTGGGCTCAAAAACATGGCCTTCGCAAACCGCGTATCGACCGCTGGATCTGCAACGTTCTCGATCAGTTGGTCAGCCGACTGCAGCCAGCCGAGTCTGAGGTTCACAACCTCGATATCCTCGCGGTGAGCAGAGAGGTTTCCGAGTGCCTCGCCGGTGATTTTCGAGACACCGTAGTACGAATCAGCAAGCGGCGGTGTGTCGGCATCAAGTGCTTCGATCGGCCCGTCTTTGGTGCTTTCGGGATCAGCCGAATCACCCACTGCATACATGTTGACGACGTGGTTCGTACTGGCGAAGACAACACGGTCGAGTCCGTTTCGGATCGCAGCCTCATAGGCGTTGTACGTCCCTTCGATATTCGGCCCGACAACAGCATCCCATTCGGCATCCGGCGAAGGATTGGCAGCCAGATGGAGCAGGATATCATGACCTTCTGTGAGTTCGACAAATCGGTTTCGGTCGGTGACGTCCAACAGTTGAGTGTGAATATCCTCGTGGTTGGTTCGGGAGATGGCTGTGAGTTGGTGGTCAGTGGACTCGAAAGCCGCCAGAACCTGGCGGCCAACGTTGCCAGTCGCGCCAGTAACTGCGAGTTGTGCCATACAGGTGGTTTGTGGGCCAGTCGTTTGGCCGGCATGGCCCGATAAATTACATATCACGATACCAAATTGTGTGTGAGCGAGAGACGAAACCCGTATGCCCGCACGAACGCAACGGAGTCCTAATGGAGTGTGACAAGTGCGACAACGAGGCAGTCATGCACGCATCGTATTCGGGAGCCCACCTCTGTGGGACGCATCTCTGCCTTTCGGTCGACAAGCGCGTCCGCCGACGGATCCGCGAGGATTCACTACTGTCGGCTGATAGCACGCCCGAAAACCCTGAAAAATGGGTAATCGGTCTTTCAGGCGGCAAAGACAGCGTTGTACTGACTCACATTCTCGATGAGACGTTCGGCAACGATCCGCGCGTCGAAATGATGGCACTGACAATTCACGAAGGCATCGAAGGCTACCGGGATGCGAGCGTTGAGGCCTGTGTCGAACTCGCCGAGAGCCTAGATATGCGCCATGAGATGGTCAGCTACGAAGACGAATTCGGCGTTCGAATGGACGATGTCGTCGAAGACGACCCCGAAAATATGGCACCGTGTGCCTACTGTGGGGTGTTCCGCCGTGATCTGTTGGAAGGGTACGCCGAGGAGTTCGGTGCGGACAAGCTCTTGACAGGCCACAATCTCGACGACGAGGCCCAAACAGCGCTGATGAACATCCTCGAGGGCGACATCAAGCAGGTTGCGAAACATTTCGATGCCAGTCTCGGGAGTTTTGATGATCGGCACGACCAGAGGGATTTTATCCCACGAGCCAAACCACTCCGTGATATTCCAGAAAAGGAGGTTGCACTGTACGCCCACATCAAAGAACTGCCGGCCCACATTACAGAGTGTCCCCACGCGAGTGAAGCCTATCGTGGGGAGATCCAAAAACTACTCTGGAAACTCGAAGAAAACCATCCTGGTACTCGACACTCGATTATGTCTGGGTACGAAGAGCTTGCTGCATTGACCGCTGAGCGCTACCGTGGCAATGATGGTGCGGATCTAAACGAGTGCGAACAGTGTGGCTCGAAAACCGGGAGTCAGATCTGTCGAAAGTGTCGGCTCATCGAATCAATTAACGCGGTCTAACCGTTTGTATACGCTGTCAAAAGGAGATAGCGGGAACCGACAACGGAGTCGGTCGTTATCGGATTACGTCGAGACCATTAGACCGCTCGAGACGGCCTTCGTCTTCGCCGCCGTCGGACTCCCAGGCGGTTTCAGTCGAAGTGTTGATGTTTGAACTCGCATCGAACGCCTGACCCTGTTGGTTGAGACTCTGTCGGGATTTGTCGGCCTGTTTTTGCGTTGTCGGGCCGAGCACCTGGGCACTCTGGACGCCGGTCATGATCGCCATGACACGGACTTTGCCTTTGTAATTGTCCTGAATTCGGGCCCCCCAGATCACGTTCGCGCTCGCCTCGAGTCGCTCGGTGATGTTGTCGGCAATCCCTTCGGCCTCCTTGAGTGTGAGATCGGGGCCGCCAGTGATGTGGACAAGTCCACCTGAGGCACCGCGATAATCGACATCCAGCAGTGGATGGTTCATTGCCTCGTTGACGACCTCTTGGGTTTTGTTTTTGTCCTGAGTTTCACCAACCAACATGACGGCGACGCCACCCTGATTCATGATCGACGACATATCGGCGTAATCGAGATTGATCAGCGACGGCTGGGTGATCGTCTCAGAGATGCCTTTGACGGTTTCGGCGATGATCTGATCCATCACCGAAAACGCCTTGCCAATCGGCAGGTTCGGAACGTAGTCCAAAAGGCGGTTGTTGTCGAGAACGATTATTGAGTCGGCTGTATTACGCAGGTTTTCGAGACCCTCTTCGGCTTTGACCGTGCGAGCACGCTCAACATTAAATGGTGTCGAGACCATGCCGACGACGATTGCACCCTGTTCTTTGGCGATCTTCGAGATAACTGGTGCGGCACCAGTTCCGGTTCCGCCACCCATCCCTGCGGTGACAAAGACGAGATCAGCCTCGCCGAGAACCTCTTTGATCGTCCCCTGAGCCATCTCGGTGGCTCGTGCACCCATCTCTGGGTCGCCACCAGCACCCAATCCTGCAGTGAGCGATTTGCCTACGAGGATCTTGGTGTCGGCTTCGATCATCTTCAGATGTTGTTTGTCGGTGTTGACGGCGATCGTGTCGGCGCCGTCGACACCGATGTTGTACAGTCGGTTGATGGTGTTGTTGCCAGCACCACCTGCGCCGACGATCACGATGCGTGGATCACCGAACTCGTCATCGTCTGCGAGTGCAGCATCCATATCCCGCTTTTCGGCTTCGGCGTTTTCGAGGGCGTCTTGAACAATATCTTGCATGTTATGCCTTCACCCAGTTGCGGTCGCTGTTTGATCGTCGTGGCTCTGCTTCGTCGTGTTCGTTGAGCATCTCGCGGACAGCCGACCGGATTGCTTCGCTCCGGTTTGGGAACTGGCCGGTGTTGACCATTTCCTCGACTTCCTCGATTTGCTGCTTTGGAATTCGTAGTGTCACACGCTCCATGCTTACATTCCCCGGTAAGACACATCCACAGCAGTACGGTAAAGCCGCCAGAGAGGGACTGGTTCTGACCGGCGGACAGCTGCTGTAAGACGAATGTCTTACGCAACAGTATCGTTATGCTGAATACTATATAAAACTACCGGCGGTTGTAAGACACAGATGTAAGACGTGTTTGTGGCCGCTGTGTCGGGTGTTTACGCCATGTTACGGTTTGTCTAACACATCTGCAGACGGTGTCCGACGGCCGCAGCCCGGACAGAAGCTCCAGTCGGACTGGATTTCATCACCGCACTCACAGAACAGTCTGTGGCTGGCTTTGTTTCCGCAGTTGGGACAGTAGATGTGTGCATCGTTGAGTTGTTCGCCGCACTGCGTACACTCAGTCGTCTCGGATCGCTTGGGTGGTGTTGGATGGACACCGGAGTCTGTCTTACGCGTTGGGGCGTTCGTTTCGTGGTCGACTGACATGTCTTTTGCAGTCACGCCGTCCAACGAGACATTGACCGTGATATCAGGTGCCCCAGCCACAGGAGGAATCTGTGGTGTTCGTTCGTCCAACAGTGTCTCGAGGCGGTCGGTGAGTACGTCGTCGAGACTAACCGCATCGGTGGCTGCCGAATCAGTTGGCCGTTCACGTTCCGTCCGCTCGAGATACCGACGAAGTGCCTCCCGCATCACCTCGCTTTTCGAGGCATCGAGCGCCTCGAGCCGACTGACGAGATCATCGTCAGCGCGGAACGTGATTTTGCTCATCAGAATGCTATTTCATACCATTGTATTTGAACCTTCGCTTGTGGCAGACAGCTGTCAGACATGGTTCGAACAGTAACCCTTAATTGGTGCAGGGAGGTACGGTTCAGTGACCGCCCTTAGCTCAGCCTGGTAGAGCAGTCGACTGTAGATCGACTTGTCCCCCGTTCAATTCGGGGAGGGCGGATTTCTCTTGCGACCCACGGGAGCTATGAGAAATCTCTCCAACCCGAATTGAGTTTGTGAGTCGCGCGCAACCAAGACAGTTAGCCAACGGCCCAATCAACACAGAGAACGTCGACGATATGTGCGGTTGTTTTGAGTGCGAGTGCAGCAATCGGTAACGTGTGATCCCGCACTGACGGTCGGAAACACGTTGCTGGAGGCAGTCCAGGAGTTCTCAAGGTCATGTATCCAGCAGCGGGTATTGGCCACGTTCCGGGCAGAGCCAAAACCCATGCGGTCGTCCTCTTGTGGCGGCTGGTGAGTGGGTATCTGGCCGGATGGCCAGTGTGTATTACTTTACCACTCATCGGTTCGAGAATCTCTGTCATACGCTCGAGAGCCTTCCGGCCGACGGCAGTAGCGTGTGTCACGCCGGTAGGGGTAGTAAGGGTGTCGTAGATATCGTGTGCGGTCGAAAGGAGGCCCACAGGGGTTGGTATATAAAATACGAGTGGCTGGTCTGTTGAGACGAATACTCCAGAACCCGTATGCACCAACCAGCCGGGAATGCAGTCTCACAAATCATTTACCCGCGGGTGTTGTCGTTGCAGTATGGACTACGAATCGAACTTAGATCGGGCACTCGAGGAGATGCCTGATCTCGGCGGCTCTGACGAACGGCTCGAGGTTCCCGATGCAGCAGCACAAAAGGACGGTGCGTTTACACGTCTGACAAACCTGTCGTCGATTGCCGACGCATTGGATCGCGACCCAGAACACCTTCACAGTGCGATCCAGCGAGAACTCGGAACGGCCGGCCAGTACGAAGATGGCCGTGCGCGCTACAACGGGACGTTTTCGCCGACCGAGCTCGATGCCGCAGTCGAATCCTACATCGCCGAGTACGTCACCTGCTCGGAGTGTGGGCTTCCAGATACCCGACTTGTGACTGAAAACCGGACCCAGATGCTTCGCTGTGAAGCCTGCGGGGCGTTCCGACCAGTCACCAAACGCAGCACGAAAAGCCAACAGACCGATACCCCGGATATCGAAGAGGGCAAAACGTACACTGTCGAGATTACGGGCACGGGCCGCAAAGGCGATGGGGTCGCTGAAAAGGGTAAATACACCATTTTCGTCCCTGGTGCCCAAGAAGGCGATGTTGTCGACATCTATATCAACAACGTCAGCGGAACGCTCGCGTTCGCTCGGCTGGATTGATCGGTGTTTTCAAGCCGCTGGTGTCGTAGGTACTGACAGTGAGTATCGCTGTTGGCTTTGATCTATTTGGAACACTCGTTGCAGCCGACCGGCCCACTGATCCGGCGAGTGCGGTTGCGGCCGAACTCCGCGAGCGTGGCGTACAGGTACCCATCGACTGGCAAGCAGCCTACGGTGAACCGCACATTGATGCACCCGAGGGCGCAGAGGTGCCGCTGCCGGCCCACGTGAGTGCTGCCCTCTCGAGTCGTGGTGTCGAGACTCCGAACAACGCCGCTCGCCGGGCAGTCGTTGCCGCGTTTGATCCGAGTGTCGAGACTCGAGACGGCGCAAGAACCGCACTCGAGGCAGCCAGTGAGTATGGCCCTGTTGGGCTGTTGTCGAACTGTTCGGTTCCCGAGTTAGTTGGTCGGACGCTCATCCGCTCGGAGTTGTCACGCGATGAGTTCGACGCGGTCGTCTCAAGTGTTGGCTGCGGGTGGCGAAAACCCGACGCTCGGGCGTTCGAGACGCTGGCCGACCGCCTTTCGGTTCCTGTCGAGAACCTCGTATATATTGGCGATAGTCCGCCAACGGACGGTGGAATCGAAGCCTGCGGTGGAACATATATAAACGTCGAGACGTGTCCACTCGCGGAGCTGCTGGCTCGAATCGAAACGGAGGTCCCAGAGTGATCTGGCCGCAGGCGACCGTCAGCTCGAGGCGACGATGAGCCTCCAGCTTCTTGTAGTCGTGCTTGCTGTTGGGGTATTCGACCGAATGATTGGCGAGCCACCCACGCGGTTCCATCCAGTCGTCTGGTTCGGACGGACAGTTACGATGGTTGATCGTCCCTGGAGCCATCCAAAAGCAGTTGGTGCGCTCGCGGCTGTTGGGCTACCGCTGGCGGCGGCTGGGGTGGTTGGGAGTGTAATCGTTGGCTTCGAAACAGTTCATCCAACAGCAGGTGTGGTTGTTGCGGTGTTCGTGTTGTTTTCCTCGACAAGCCAGCGACAACTCGTTGAGACGGCCCGCGAGGTAATCGCGCTTTCGGAGACCGACCTTTCACGCGGGCGCGAAGAATTACTGGCGCTCGCTGGCCGAGATGCAAGCGAGCTGTCGGCCGGGCTACTCAGAAGCGCGGCTGTCGAGAGTGCAGCCGAGAACCTCTCTGATGGGTTGGTTGGCCCACTTGCAGCGTTCGGTCTGGTAGGGGTCGTCGTCTCGGCGACCGGCGGGCCGACACTTTCGGCTGCGGCGGCGGCCGCCGCATGGGTCAAAGCCGTCAACACGATGGATTCGATGGTTGGCTACCACTCGAACCCGATCGGGTGGGGCCCCGCTCGCCTAGACGATGCCGTGATGTGGCTGCCAGCCCGACTCACCGCAGTCGTTATTTCAATTGCAGCAGCCAGCCCGGATCCGATCTCGAGCGGTCGACGCTGGGTGCAGATTCCGAGTTCGCCAAACGCCGGTTGGCCGATGGCAACCGTGGCTGCTGCCGTCCAGATCAAACTCGAGAAACCCGGCTGCTACACGCTGAACCCGGTAGCTTCGCTGCCGAGCAGACGTGAGGCCGACCGGGCTGTCACACTCGTCAATCGGGCAGGGTGGCTGGCGGTTGGACTGACGGGGGTGGTCGTGAGTGTCTAGCCCACTGACGGCGATCCGAGGTGCGGTGACGTTTCTGACACGGCTGCCGGTTGGCGGCGGCAAACAGGGTTGGGAAGCCTTCAGACAGCGACCGTATTCGATGGTGATAGTGGGGTATCTTATCGGCACGCTGGCAGGGACTGTATTTTTCTTGCCACTACAGCCGACCACTGTTGTGGCGGCATATCTGGTTGTGCTGTATGGGCTGACCGGACTTACGCATGCAGACGGGCTGGCTGACCTGGGCGACGCGCTGGCGGTTCACGGCGACAGTGGGCGTCGGCGAGAAGTGCTCAAAGACTCCGCCAGTGGTGTCGGTGGCATGCTGCTGTTGGGGCTGACACTAATCGTGCTCACACTGGGTGCACTCGCGTTTGCCGGTATCGATCCGATGACCGCACTCCGGGTGGTGATTGCCGCTGAGGTCGGTGCAAAACTCGGGATGGTCGTTGTGGTCTGTTATGGTCGGTCGGCCCACGAAGGGTTGGGCTCTCAACTCGTCGACCGACTCGACAGCACACACGTTCCAGCAGCACTGATCGCAGCGGTTCCGGCAGTGGCACTCGCACCAACCGGTACAGTGCACGCGCTGGTCGGGGCGGCCCTTGCAGGACCGCTCGTCGGAGTGTTCACACTGACATGGGCCCACGGCCGACTTGGCGGTGTCAACGGTGATGTGATCGGCGCGACAAACGAAATCGGTCGTGCAGTCGGGCTTCATCTGGGGGTGTCGCTGTGGATTCTCCTCTAACGGGCGCGCTTGTGATGTGTGGCGGCCGCGGTACACGGTTGCGACCGGAGGTAACGGGCGAAAAGCCACTGGTTGAAGTTGGCGGCCGACCACTGATCGCACACGTGCTTGCGGCACTCGGTGAGAGTCGAATCGAGACGATCTATGCGGCGGTCTCACCGTCAACGCCCGAAACCGCCACCTGGCTCGAGCCAACGGATGTACAGGTGATCGAGACCGCTGGTGAGGGATATATCGCAGACCTGTCTGCGGCACTCGATGTTGTCGGCCGCCCAGTACTGACAGTGACTGCCGACCTGCCGCTTTTGACTGGCGAGCATATCGACCGCGCAATTGAGGCTGCTGACGGCGACTCGCTGGCAGTCTGTGTGCCACTGAAAACGGCCGAGCGCGTCGTCGAAAGCGTCGAGACGACACTCGAGTACGATGGGACGACAGTTGTGCCAACAGGACTCAATGTCGTCGGTGATGGCCAGACAAACCACGTCGTCTGGAGCGCAGAACGGCTTGCGCTCAACCTCAACCGACCGGCCGACCGACGGCGAGCCAACCGGTGGCTGTCGGATTTGCTGTAGACGTGTTTCGAGCCAGTACAGTTCGTTGAGAGATAGAACTATCCATGAGTAAATAGCCATAATTTATAATGAAACCCGCCATAGTATCTGCATGGATCCCCGGACGCTCGAGGCGGTAGACCGTGTACCCCACGGCGGGGCGTCGGACACCCAACTGCTGGATTTCAGTGCAAACACGAATCCACTCACTCCGCCAGGAACGGTCTCGGTTTATGAGTCTGCGTTTTCGGCTGCTCGGCAGTATCCGGTCGACGACTACTGTGCGTTTCGGGCGGCCGCAGCCGAGTATATCGGCACCGAGGGCCGCAGAATTATTCCATCAGCAGGGGCCTTGGCAGGGATGCGGCTGGTGTTTTCGCTAACTGTCGGGCCTGCTGACAGCGTTGCAGTGCCTGTGCCGAGTTTCGGCGAGTACGCCAAAGAGATTCGTCTGCAGGGTGGTGAGCCAACGTTCGTCCCGTACGACGAGATCCTCGAGGTCGATCCAACAGAACACACGTTGGTAATTGTTTGCAACCCGAACAATCCAACCGGGACTGGCTATCCGATGGCGGCACTCCACGGCCTTGCGGAACGCTGCCAGGACGCCGAGACAACGCTGCTGATTGATGAAGCATTTTTAGATTTTACTGACCAGCCATCGATGGCAGGCACCGAAAACGTCGTCGTCGCCCGCTCGTTGACGAAGATGTTTGGACTGCCCGGCCTGCGGGCAGGGTATCTCGTGGCCACCGGTCAACTCAGAGATCAACTCGACGTGGCAAGACCTGCCTGGACACTGAGTACGCCCGCTGCTGCGGTCGGAACCCACTGTCTGGACAAACTCGAGTTCGTCACAGAGACCAGACGACGTGTTGAGACCGAACGCCAGCGGATGAGCCAACGACTCGGCGAGCGGTTTGCTGTCCATGAGTCGGTGGCTCCGTTTTTGTTATGTGAGACTGACGAGCCTCTCACAGATGTTATCAACGCTGCGCGGGCTGCGGGCGTTGTGATTCGGGATGCCACAACGTTCCGCGGGCTGGATTCACACTTTCGGGTAGCGGTTAAACGACCCCACGAAAACGACCAACTACTCGAGGCACTCGGCGTCTGAGAACCGTACATAGCAGCGTTCTGCGTTCACAACCCCGCAAACAGCCCGGTTGGCTATCTTCTTCCAAGGAGAGAATCCCGTCGTTTAGGACGTCACCAGAACGCGAGCGTTCTGG
>LKML01000013.1 GCA_001563795.1 Haloferacaceae archaeon B1-Br10_E2g22
AACGCCTGTGCAGACTGCGCTCCCTACGTTCACTCCCTTGCGGGTGGATGCAAAGCGCGTCGTTGAAGCAGGAAGCCCCGAGGCTTGACCTCGGGGTAGTTCACGTTGAAGATACTGGCCCTGGAATACCTGAGCAAGACAGAGGGACGATCTTCGAGGCCGGCTATACGACTACTGACGACGGTTCCGGCTTTGGGCTGACAATCGCAAAGCGAATCGCCGAGGCCCACGGCTGGAAGATTCGGGCGACAGTTTCGAAAGCGGGTGGTGCCCGCTTCGAGATCACTGGCCTTGAGCCTGTAACGTAGCGCAGTCACAGAACGGTCGTCGGATCAACAGTATCGGATGCTCGAAAGGCCGGTTGGACGATAGTAAGCAGTTCCTACCAACCCAGATACCCCCTCTTGATCAGGTGGATACCGAAGTCGAGACAGTACAACGACGGGCAGAACAACACCAGTGGTGAGCAACCCTGGCAGGCCAAAGATGTTGGTTCCGGTCATTGTTCAGCCGCTAACCGGTGTTCTCCGAGCGAACTCACTGCTGGAGCTTCGATCGTTCGGTATCGGTGCCGGGGGCGATACAATAGCTAAAAACTGCGACCGTGGGCTACTCTGAGAGCTGACTGTAGCCACCAACCAGGCTTTTTTCGAGGTCGATTCCCTCGATTGAGGCCTTCTCGTCGAAGACAGTCTCGACGAGTTCGGCGTCCTCGATGTGAGCATCGGGGAACACAAGCGAATCGGTAAGTGTTGCGTCTTTGACTGTTGCACCGGACATTACGTGTGTAGAGCCGTTGAGTTCGGCGTTTTCGACAGTTGCGTCGTCAGCCACCAGCGGCTCGCCGCCGAGTTTCCAATCGACGGCATCCAGATACGCTGCGGCCTCGCCGATGTCGAACCAGATGTCATCGAACGTAAAGGCATACACTGACTGTCGGTCTTGGAGCCACTGAAGGAACCAGCCGGGCTCGTCGGGGTTCTGGTCGTCGTCGAGATACGTATCAAACTTTGGTAGCACATCCGCAGGGAACGCATAACAGGCAATCGAAGCCAGCGTGGTTTTGGGTTCGTCGGGTTTCTCCTGGAAGTCGACGACCTCATCGCCGTCGAGTTCGACCAGTCCGTAGGATTTCGCTCGCTGGCGGTCGCCAACGTCGTAGGCCGCCAACACGGGTGCGGATTTTTCTTCGAAAAACTCGACGAAATCAGCAATATCGAACCCAACCATGTTGTCACCGGCAATGATCAGCAGGTCGTCCTCGAGGCCCTCGCGGTCGATTAGCTGTGCCAGTGCGCCAACGACACCGAACTTCTCGTCTTCGTCGCTGGTGTCTTCGACAGAGAGTTCGGGCTTCTCGTAGCCCTTCTGTTCGACGTAGTTTGCGAAGTCGGCGGCAAACCGCTCGTTGGTACTGATATAGACGTCTTCGATATCTTCGTCGTCCTCGAGTTGGGCGAGCGTTTTGTCAATAACTGTCGTCTCGCCGACTGGCAGCAGCATCTTTGGTCGGTTACGCGTGATTGGCCACATTCGAGTAGCATAACCACCCGCAAGCACAATTGCATCCATACCAACCACACCCATCTCTAATGGCTTATACTCTTTCGTTGCGGTGATGATACATATTCTCTGCAGGCTGTGTGTATGCTTGTTGCTCACTGGTCATGTTTGGAAAATAGTATGTCTCGCGGACAGTGTGTATTGCCACCGTCTCGACAGCCGGGCTATCGTGTGCGGGGCTGTAGGTATCGCGTAACTAATAGCCTCAGTGTTGACTCCAACCGTATGTTCGGAACCAGCGGCATTCGTGGGCCGGTCGGTGAGACAGTCACCGCCGACCTTGCGGTCAATGTCGGCCGTGCGGTTGCAACTGATGGTGCGAGTCGCGTACTCGTCGGCCGGGATGCCCGCGAGAGCGGTCGCTTTCTGGTTGATGCAGTCGCCGCCGGCCTCACCGAGTGTGGTGCCGATGTCGTCGATCTCGGGCAGGTAGCAACACCCACGCTCGCCCGGAGCATTGAACGTCTCGAGGCAGACACCGGTGTCGTCGTCACAGCCTCGCATAACCCACCACAGGACAACGGACTCAAACTTTGGATGCCATCAGGCCAGGCGTTTGATACGGCTCGTCGCCAGCGAATCACCAACCACATCCAAGCAGAGGCCTACGAGTTTGCTGCCTGGGACGCCACTGGTGGTCGAACCCGTGAGACGGGCGCTATCGATGCCCATAAGACCGCACTCACTGCCGTAATCGATCATGCAGCTGTTGAGGGCCTCGAGGTCGTCGTCGATGTGGGCAACGGTGTCGGCGGCCTGACGGCCGCAGCACTCAGCGCGCTTGGTGCTCAGGTCACGACACTCAACGCCCAGCCTGACGGCGCATTTCCGGGCCGGCCCAGTGAACCAACTGCCGAAAGTCTTGCTGGACTCTGTGCGCAGGTTGCCCACACCGACGCTGATCTAGGTGTAGCACATGACGGTGACGCAGACCGGATGCTTGCGGTCGACGACACAGGAACGTTCGTCCCGAAAGACGTCCTGTTCGCGCTGTTTGCCCGCCACGCCCTCGAGGCTGCCGGCGGCGGCCAGGTCGCCGCGCCAGTCGATACCAGCCTCGCCGTCGACGATGCGGTCGCTGCGGCTGGCGGCGAACTCCTGCGGACGAAAGTTGGTGACGTGTTCGTTGCTGAGGCCGCCTCCCAGCCGAGGGCTGTCTTCGGTGGCGAACCCAGCGGTGCGTGGATCTGGCCGGATGAAACGCTATGTCCTGATGGCCCGCTGGCTGCCTGCCGACTCGCCGAACTTGTCGGCAGCGACGGCCCGTTGTCGGCCCAAACTGACACTGTCGAGACGTATCCGATCTACCGAGACGCCCTCGAGGTCGAGAACAAACAGACAGTGATGCATCGTGTCTCGCAGTCTGTATCCAATGCGTTCGATCATGTCGATCAGACCGACGGCCTTCGAGTCGAAACCGACGATGGCTGGTTTTTGATTCGTGCCAGCGGAACCCAGCCGCTCGTGCGAGTAACTGCTGAAGCCAGAACAGATACTGCTGCCCAACGGCTCTGCGAGCAGGCACTCGAGACGGTCACAACAGCAACAACAGCGTGAGTTCTCAGATACTCGTTTTCGAACGGAGCCCTAGCCAACACAGGTGGATACCCAGTGCTGTACACTGATGTCCAACTCATAGGGTATACGAGCAGTTCTGTCCAGCAGTGAGCATCTGCAACACGCCCCGGTGGCTGAAAACTTATATTCCATGTCGACTAATCGCATGATAGTGGCATCCCGACAGCACGGTCCGGGTGTCGACGGGACATCTGGACTCAGTTCACTGCCAGAACCGGCCGCATATGCCGAAACAGTCGGCCACACACAGCCAAGTGCCGAGAGGCCTTCTCGAAGCCGAACGCCCGAAGACCCACCGCTTCGGCGACCCTCGTTATATGCTCAAACAGACCATTTCCGCGAGCGGCTGCACCAGCAGGGCCGGTACGTCTCGGTACCGATCGTCAGCGAGGCGATCACCGAAGGCCAGATCCGATGGAACTCGACGGATGGCTGGCGATTCGCCCTCCGAAAAGACGGAATTCGGTATATTATCGTCGTCAGCGACACCGAAACCACCTCGCCAGTCATCGTCACCGGCTGGACCGAGATCGCCGACTGGGAGCGTGCCATCGAATCAGACCGGTGGCACGAGACCGATATCCATACGATCAATCTTCGGGCAGATCTCAGCGACAACCATGACACTCAGATCCCCGATCTGATCCGCCCGCGGATCGTCTCTCGACCGTTCGAGATCGGCGGCCACCGTGTGGTGACTGCAGCCGGCGAAGGTTCTGTGAACTGTGTCGACTGCGGCGGCCGGTTCCGCTCGAAAGCCGAACTCTGCCGGCGACACTGCCGGTCATAACTGTTGGGTCGCTGGCGTTCACAACCGGTTTGTTTCTCGAGAGCCTCCGAGAGCCAATGACCGAAGAGCGCGATGAGCCAGTGTTGTCCATCGACGATTTTTATACGGCTGTCGACGCTGCAGAACGCCCAGTGTTGAGTGCCGCCCAACTCAGCCGGCACCTCGAGATCGACGAAGCTACCGCACGCCAGCAGTTGGATCGGCTTGCTGCGGCGGGCGAACTCGAGACCGTTCGCCTTGAGGGCACCCCAGTCGTCTGGTATCCGACCGACATTCGTGATCTGGCGGCTCGCGAGCGTGTCATTCCGTTTCCGACTCGTCGGGAGATCGTTGTCGATCAGCCAACCCAGTACATCCGTGCACAACTCTCGCAGTTCGCACATCTGGTTGATTCAACAGGCAGCGAGCCGGGGACGCGAGGATATCTGTACCGAATTCGCCAGGAGGACATCTGGGCCGCACCGTTCGATGAGCTTGCGGGGCTGTTG
This sequence comes from Haloferacaceae archaeon B1-Br10_E2g22, assembly GCA_001563795.1. Taxonomy (GTDB): domain Archaea; phylum Halobacteriota; class Halobacteria; order Halobacteriales; family Haloferacaceae; genus Halohasta. The sequence goes on from LKML01000013.1 coordinate 4,420, forward strand.
GCTTCGATTCGGTCGGTGTTGCCGCGGCGCTCGGAGCATCTCGAACAGTGGGTCGAATCTCAGTGGAACCGCGCCCACCAGTTTCGGCTTCAGACCCACGAGGACGGCTATGTCGTTCTCGAGGCTGCCACCGAGGAGTTGATGGGCAACGTTGCTCGTCAAAAGCTCACAGACGACCAGCTTCGCGCGCCGATGTCGGATACCGAAAGCTGGGTCAACAGCGACGAAGTGGCGTCGGTCAAACGCACGCTCTATGCGGCAGGCTATCCAGTTGTCGACGAGCGTGATCTCAAGACGGGCGAGCCGATTGATCTCGATCTCACCGCGAGGCTCCGAGAGTACCAACAGTCGTGGGTCGATACCTTTCTTGATCAGCAGGCCGGCGTCTACGTCGGTCCACCTGGCAGCGGGAAGACGATCGCTGCCATCGCCACAATCGCCGCCGTGGGTGGCGAAACACTGATTTTGGTGCCGAGCCGCGAACTCGCCGCCCAGTGGCGCGAGGCGTTGACCAGCGAATCAACGCTTACCGACGAACAGATCGGCGAGTACCACGGCGGCCAAAAAGTGATCCGACCGGTGACGATTGCAACGTACCAGACCGCCGGCATGGATCGGCACCGCCAGCTGTTCGACTCGAGGAAGTGGGGACTGATCGTCTACGACGAAGTCCAGCACATTCCGAGCAAGGTCTTCCGTCGGAGTGCCGACTTGCAGACCTCACACCGCTTGGGACTGTCGGCGACACCCCTCCGAGAAGACGACAAAGAATCAGAGATCTTCACCCTCATTGGCCCGCCGATCGGCACCGACTGGGCTGCGCTGTTCGATGCCGGCTTCGTCGCCGAACCGGAAGTCGAGATTCGGTACGTCCCCTGGCGTGACGAACTGGCCCGAAACGAGTATGTGAGTGCGGATGGCCACGAGCGCTATCAGTTGGCCGCGATGAACCCTGCCAAAATTGCAGAGATCCGGTATCTCTCTGCAACCCATCCTGACGCGAAGACACTGATTTTCGTCGATTATCTCGAGCAGGGCACCGATATTGCTGAGGCTCTTGAGGTTCCGTTTGTAAGCGGCGAGACGCGACATTACGAACGCCAGCGGCAGTTCGAGGCGTTCCGAAACGACGAACTACAGACGCTCGTTGTCTCGCGGATTGCTGATGAGGGAATCGACCTGCCCAACGCCGAGTTGGCGATTGTTGCCTCCGGGTTGGGTGGCTCGCGTCGGCAGGGCACCCAGCGGGCGGGCCGAACCATGCGACCGGTCGGGAGTGCGGTGCTGTACGTGCTGGCAACGCGGGGGACTCGAGAAGAGGACTTCGCCCAACAGCAGATGCGGCATCTGGCGGGAAAGGGCGTGCGGATTCGGGAGACGACCGTCAGCGACTAGCGGTGTGACCGGGAGACATCGAAATCTACGCCCGAATATATCGGATTGAATTATTTTTGGACCACCGAAAGCAACGGGACGTATGCAAAACCGAACCGCCTATCTGGTGATCGGGATGCTTGGTCTCTGTTGTCTCGGTCTGCTGGTTTCCGTTGTGTATCCGGTTTCGACAGCCGAGCCCCATGCCGACCGTCCCAGCGAGGAGCAGTTTGCTGTTGCCGACCTCGAGCAGTACAGTATGAGCGGGCAGGTCGTTGTCGATGGTGACCAACAGTTTGGCTTCGAGGAGGTACGAACGGCCAACCGAGAGCGATACCAACGCCTCGAGGAGACCGACAGTAGCACCGAACGGTATCAGCCGGATTCGAACGCGTCCATTTATATTCGACACACGATGGACGCTGAGGCAAACGTCGATGCCATGCGAGAACAGATCACCGGTGACGAGTCCCGACAACTCCGTCAAGAAAATCGCAGCAATGACCGTGTTACGTTCGTCTTCGAAGAAAACAAAAGCAATTCGTCCATCGAGTTCCCGAATTCAGCAGCAGTCGTTGTCCGGAGTCTTTCTCCGGTTGAGTATACGCAAACGAACGAGACCGCAGAAACCGCAGACTCCAGACCGCAGAGTGGCTGGTACGGTGATTCTGAAGGCTACCGGGTCACGAACACCACCGGCGATGTACGGGTCGATACTGAGACGTACGAGGTCGAATCAGCATCGGTATCGTGGGATGTGACGAACCCCGCCAGCTCGTACGCCGAATACGTGCTCCAAAGACTCGCTAGCGACGCCCCAACGACGCATGAGGTTGTCGTTGATGTTCAAGAAGGCGACCCGGAACCGACCCAGCCGACATGGGCTGTCGACGCACAGGATACCAACACTACGTCTGGGTTCTAAAGGGCCTGATCCGAAACGAAGATGCCATCACGAAGCCGGGGTCGAAACGACGTGTTAGTCCAGAACGGCCCCAATCGCGTCCATCACCTGCTCGAGTTTTTCGATTTCGGCATTAGTGCCCATATGTCCGACCCGCAGGATGTCATCCGCATACTCCCCGAGGCTGGTCGCCAGCACGATATCGTAGTCGGCCTCGAGACGCTGCTGGATCGTTTTTGCCTCGCCAGGCATATAGAAAGCCGTGACGGTCGGTGAACTGCGAGATTCATCGGGGTAGAGTTCCAGGCCGAGTTCTTCGCCACGTTCTCGACACCGTTCGGCGGCGCGCTCGTGGCGGTCGTAGACGGACTCCATGCCTTCCTCGAGGAGCCTCGAGACAGCCACCTCGAGGCCAGCAACGTTCGCATCGAGATGTGTGTACGGAAACCCATCCGAGATATCGTACCACGGCAGCAGGTTCGTATACAGCGAGGTCGGCTCTCGAGCCTCCATTGCTGTCCATGCCCGGTCGCTGATGGCCGCAGTCGTGAGTCCCGGTGGTGCACTGAAACACTTCTGTGAGGCTCCCAAACAGATGTCGATCCGGTCGGTCGGCACGGGCGTCCCACCGAGCGAGGAGACGGCGTCGACGATGCTCAGTACGTCGTAAGCATCGAGCAGATCAAGCACTGGGCCGAGATCATTAAGCGTCCCTGTCGGAGTCTCACAGTGGACGAGTGTGGCCGCGACGAACGGCTCGCTGTGGGCGTCAGCCTCGGCGAGTGCCGCCTCGATGGCCTCGAGGTCGTAGCCCTCATTGTAGGCCGCAGAGACCAGAGTGGGTTCGCCGTCGTAGTTTTCGACGAAATCGGCAAAGCCGTCGCCGTAGATCCCATTCGAGATACACAGCACGCGGTCGCCCGGTGCAACGAGGGAGGCGATGGCAGCCTCGAGGCCGAGAATACCCTCGCCGCCGGGAACGACCACGTCGTGGGCTGTGTCGTAGACCGTCGTGAGGTTTGCACAGAGCCGTTCGTACAGTTCGGTGAACTCTGCTTGAACGGCTGAGTTCGGTTGCTGGCGGGCCATCGCCTCTCTGATTTCGGGTGGAACCGCAGTCGGTCCAGGAGTATAGAGCATACCGTCGGTGGGTTCGCGAGGGATTAGCCGTTTGTGGTCGGACTCGAAACTCACAGCGGGGCCGGCCGTCGCAGTGAGACTCGAGATGACGGGGTATTTTTAGCTACAAGACAACCGGACGAGCAATGAAACGTCGAACGTATGCAGTATTGGGATTTAGCACCCTCGGGCTGTTGGCCGGGCTGGCGTCGATTCGACCGCTTGCAGACGGTGGCGGCATCGACCCCAGCTACGGGTTTGTTGCGGCTGCCTTCGGGTTTCTCGCAGGCTACTATCAGGTTCATTCGACTCCATTTGAAAACCCCAACGAGCCAGTCCCCGAGTGGTGGTTCAAACTCACCGCGATTGGAGTTGCCGTTGTGGCTGCCGTAGGCGGCGGCGTGCTGTTAGTCCTAGCTATAATATAACACAGCAGGAATACTCTGCGTGGTCGTCCGTACTGTACTCTGGGTGGTGGTCTGTGTGCTCTGCGGCCATCTGTACGCTTCGGTGAACTATCACTGTATGATACCAATCAGCTTTTAATTACTGTGGATATACAGGAACGTATGGTCGCTGTTGATACAAAAGATGGAATCCGATACGGCATCGAACTCATCCGATATCTCGCCTTGTTGGCTGTCGCTGCAACCGTTCTAGGTATCTTCTCAGCAGGATTTATCGCGCTCATGTTCGTGTTCGATAATATCGTCGTTGTGTTGTTCTTTTTCTTGCTGAGTCTCATTTCTTCGGTGGTCTCGTTTGTTGTCGTACTCGGCGGGCTTGCTGGATTGTCATACAAAGTCGTCGCAGACGGTGTGAGTGTCGGCAACCGACATGCAAGGCATGTACAAAACGACTAACTAGTGTAAATTATCTTTCATAATGTCTGTAGTCGTGGTTACGATTGTTCAGTTTTGCCACCACTTTCGTTCTGCCAATCCGCCGAATCTACCAGCAGTAGGCTACGAAGTTAGTAGTGCCACGGAAACTGCCGAAACTCCGGGTCTCGCTTTTGCAAAAAGGCATCTCTGCCTTCTTCGGCTTCGTCAGTCATATACGCTAACCGAGTTGCTTCGCCAGCGAACACCTGCTGGCCGACGAGTCCGTCATCAGTTGCGTTGAATGCGAATTTTAACATTCGCATCGCAGTCGGGCTTTTTTGGGTCATTTCGTCGGCCCACTCGAGGGCTACCGCCTCGAGATTATCGTGCACAATCGCCTCGTTTGCCATGCCCATCTCGACAGCCTCTTGGGCGGAGTAGGTTTTACCGCGGAAAAAGATCTCTCGAGCCTTTTTTTGGCCGACCTGTTTGGCGAGATACGCCGAGCCAAACCCGCCGTCGAAGGAGGCCACATCGGGGTCAGTCTGAAGGAACTTGGCGTGCGCTGCGGAGGCGAGCGTGAGATCACAGATCACATGCAACGAGTGGCCGCCGCCGACGGCCCACCCGGGCACGACCGCGACGACGGGTTTGGGCATAGTGCGGATAAGTCGCTGGACCTCGAGAATGTGGAGTCGCCCCGCATTTGCCTCCTGGACGGCAGGGTCATCGTCCGCGGCCGCTTCGTCGTCATCGCGGTACTCGTAGCCCGACCCACCACGAACTGACTGGTCGCCACCCGAACAGAACGCCCAGCCGCCGTCCTCGGCCGGGCCGTTGCCGGTAAGGAGAATACAGCCAATCGAGGCCTGCTTGCGGGCGTGATCTAATGCGGTGTACAACTCATCGACTGTTCCCGGCCGGAAGGCATTGCGAACTTCCGGGCGGTCGAACGCGATTCGAACCACGGGTACGTCTGTGCCGCGGTGGTAGGTGATATCATCAAACTCGAAGGCATCGACTGCCTCCCAGCGGTCGGAATCGAACAGCTCTGAGACCATACTACCGGCAAGCGCGGAACGGATAAAAAGCCAGCCGAACGCTGACGGGGTTGTGTTTCAGCAGGTAGCCTCAGAGTGAGCAAATCTGATAATTTTAGCACAATAATAACGTAATCAAATGACAAATACGGAATAATGACGTCTTTGCATTGGGCGTTCGATTTCCAATCAGCATACGTGCAGTTGTGTGCCACAATGCAGTCTGAGCGCCCCTTGAGGAATCGACTGCGAGAGACACTCGACGAACACAGCGGTGGCTCGGCGATACGACTGCGACTGCCGAACGACACGAGTAACTAACGGACTATTCGTCGGGTGTCTCGACCAACGACGTCTCGCCTTGGCCCTTGATCATCGCTTCGTCGAGCACTGCTTTCGGATCGCGACCCTCGCTGTCGATTCGGTGTTCGACTCGCCAGCCTGAATTCTTATTGTAGACACCGACAACTGCGGTCGAATCCGTCTGGACGACGACGCGATCCGAGAGCTCTTTGCCGTCGTGGGCCTCCGAGATCAGTGGTATCGCTGTGCGGATAGCGTCGCTTTTTTCGAGTGTGGCGAGTGCGGCGGTCGTGATCTTGCCGTCTGGAAACGACTCCAACAGTTGGCCTTCTGATTCCATAGACGTGCTGTGGGCCTAAGCGGTATCAAACCATGGGAAGCCGCTCACAGCAACCCGCTGGTGTCGGCCCGGAGCGACACCCCTTTTTTGTATGGTTGTGAACGTCATCTATGGACCCCAAGCGGGAGCTTTCGAGCATTGACCTGGCGGCCCTCGTCACCGAACTCGGACGGTACGAGGGTTCGAAGGTCGACAAAGCGTATCTCTACGGCGATGATCTACTACGGCTCAAACTCCGAGATTACGACCGCGGGCGGATCGAACTCATGATTGAAGTCGGCGAGGTCAAACGCGCACACATGGCCGACCCCGACCACGTGAGCGACGCTCCGGGACGACCACCCAACTTTGCGAAAATGCTGCGCAATCGGTTAGGCGGAGCTGACTTCGCGGGCGTCTCACAGTACGAGTTCGACCGCATCTTGGTCTTCGAGTTTGAACGCCCGGATGCCAACACTTCGATTGTGGCAGAGCTGTTCGGCCAGGGCAATATCGCAGTTCGAGACGAACACGGAGAGGTGATCCAGAGCTTGGAGACGGTTCGGCTCAAATCTCGGACGGTCGCTCCCGGTGCAACCTACGAGTTTCCTGACTCGAGAATCAATCCGCTCTCGGTGAGCTACGATAAATTCGTCCGTGAGATGGAGGCTTCGACGAGTGATGTCGTCCGTACGCTCGCAACCCAACTCAACCTCGGGGGGCTGTACGCCGAGGAAGTCTGTACCCGTGGGGGCATCGAGAAGGAAACCGACATCGATGACGCCGATGAGTCGATGTTTAGAAACGTCTACGATGCCCTCGAAAACCTCGCAACCCGCCTCAATGCGGGCGATTTCGACCCTCGGATCTATTTTGAAAACGACCAGGTCGTCGATGTCACTCCCTTCCCACTGGCCGAACGCGAGGCCGAAAACCTTGATGAGGAAGCCTACGACAATTTCAACGACGCCGTCGACGAGTACTTTTATCGGTTTGACCGCTCGGCAGACGATGCCGACAGCACCGAACCGACGACCAGTAAACCGGATTTCGAGGCCGAAATCGCCAAACAGAACCGAATTATCGAACAACAACAGCAGGCCATCGACGGCTTTGACAAACAGGCCGCTGCCGAACGCGCCAGAGCCGAAGCCCTGTATGCGAACTACGAACTGGTCGATGAGATTCTAACGACGATCCAAAACGCGAGAGCCGAGGGCATCCCGTGGGACGAAATCGACGAGACGCTTCAAGCCGGAGCCCAGCAGGGAATTGACGCCGCTAAAGCTGTCATCGGCGTTGACGGTTCGAACGGCACTGTCACCGTTGATCTCGGCGAGACACAGGCTACAATTGATGCAACAACGGGCGTCGAAAAGAATGCCGACGAACTGTACACGGAAGCCAAACGCATTGAGGAAAAAAAGGAGGGAGCGAAAGCCGCTATCGAAAACACCCGCGAGGAGTTGGAGGCGGTCAAAGCCCGGCGGGACGCCTGGGAGGCAGAAGACGCTGAAAAAGAAGACGAGCAAGAAGAAAACGAGGACAAAAAAGAGGACATCGACTGGACAACCCGAAAATCCGTTCCGATCAAGCGAAACGAACAATGGTACGAGCGGTTCCGCTGGTTCCACACCACCGATGGTTTTCTGGTGATTGGTGGCCGCAACGCCGAGCAGAACGAAGAACTCGTCAAGAAGTATATGAGTCGGGGCGACAAGTTCTTCCACGCCCAGGCCCACGGCGCACCGGTGACGATTCTCAAAGCCACCGGCCCAAGTGAGGCTGCCAAAGACATTGAGTTTCCCGACGCGACGCTCCAGCAGGCCGCCACCTTTGCCGTCTCACATTCATCGGTCTGGAAGGCCGGCCAGTATTCCGGCGACGTCTACATGGTCGATCCCGATCAGGTCTCGAAAACACCCGAAAGCGGCGAGTACATCGAAAAGGGCAGCTTCGTGATCCGGGGCGACCGAACCTACTTCGACGATACTGCCGTCGACTTGTCGGTCGGGATTCAGTGCGAACCCCAGACCCGCGTGGTTGGCGGCCCGACGCCGGCCGTCGAAGCCAACGCCGCGAGCCACATTCGCCTGCAGCCCGGCAAGTTCGCCCAAAACGACATGGCAAAACGGTGTTATCGAACGCTCAAAGAGCGGTTCGTCGACGATTCGTTCGTCCGCAAAGTCGCCAGTCCTGATCTCATTCAGGAGCATCTGCCGGCTGGTGGTAGTGAACAAGTCGACTAGCAGGCACGGTTGCCAGCACGCCGGGGTTTATCACGTTCGACAGTCAACATCAATCTGATCTTTCAATGACGTTCCACGGCGGCAGCGACCTGGCAACGGTGTACGATGACGCACTGAATTCGGGATTCGGTCTCATCGCAAGCAACATCGCCGAACCGAATACGATGATCGGCCTGATGGAGGGTGCCGAACGCGTCAATTCGGATCTGTTATTGCAGATGAGCAATGGAGCTTGCACTTTTGCGGGCAACGGCGATCCGATTGCTGGCCTCGAGGTGATGGGCACGTACATCGAGCGCCTCGCCGAGCAGTACGACATCGGGGTGTTTCTCAATATGGATCATCAGACCAACCTCGAGACTATCCAACAGCAGATCGAACTCGAAATCCCTTCTTCGATTATGGTTGATGCCTCTCACGAACCGTTCGAAACGAACGTCAGTCGCAGCAAACAGGTCGTCGAGATGATCGAGCAAGCCGACGCCGACATACTCGTCGAAGCCGAGTTAGGCAAAATCAAAGGCGTCGAAGACGAGATCGTCGCCGAAAAGGCGTTTTATACTGACCCCGAACAGGCCGTCGAATTCGTCGATCGGACGGGCTGTGATCTGCTCGCCATTTCGGTCGGTACCCAACACGGCGTCGCCAAAGGCAAAGATATCGAACTCAAACCGGACCTCACCGAAGAGATCCGGACTGCACTCCGAGATCACGGTCTCGATACGCCGCTCGTGTTGCACGGTTCATCTGGTGTCCAGTCCGACCAACTCCAAGAGATGTTAACTCACGGAATCTGTAAAGTCAACAAAGACACCCGATATCAGTATGAGTACACCCGGACGGCGTTCGATCTGTATCGCGAGGGAACCGACGAGATCGTCCCACCCGAAGGAATCGAGGATCATCGGAACACCTTCTTCAACGATGTCGAGTGGGCCCCGAACAAGGATCGGTTCGATCCGCGGGTCGCCGGTCGCGACATCCGCAAACGCATCGCTGATGTCTACGCTGACCTAGCAGAAACCGCGGGCAGTGCTGGCCGAAGTAAGTTCGTGTGATTTCGACCAACTGAGCCGCTGGCGACCCCCTGTACATAATACAAATCAGGTTCTCAGTTGGGATAATGCTGAGTGAGTCGCTTCGGGTTCCATTTCGTGCCGACGACTGGATCGGGACGATTCTTGTTGGTTGGGTGCTGACGCTACTTGTTTGGGTGGTCGGTGTTTTCTGGGTTATTCTGTTGATTCTCTCGGCACCGATTGGTGGGCTACTCCTCCCGCTTTTCGCACTACCCAGTCTCGTCTTGCGTGGATATCTTCTGACTGTCGTCCGCGCTGGTATCCGTGGTGAGCCAACGGTCGATTCGTTTGTTCGGTGGGGCTCTCTCGTCCGTGATGGCACCCGTTCGACAGTCATTTCGGCAATCTATCTGCTTCCGGCGGCAGTGTTCTGTGGGCTGGCTCTCGGTGGTGGAGTTGCGACGGCTGTCGATCCCGAAGGGCTCGAGGGAGCGATCCAGGCGATTACCGCACTCGTCATACTCTTTGGAGGCTTCGGCCTGCTCATCTATGGATTGGTGTATCTGTACGTCCGGCCGGCCGCACGGGCGGTATTTGCCTCAACGGGTTCGGTTCGGGACGCCCTCGACGTTCGACGTGTCGTTCGGCTCTCGAGTACGGCCGACTACATTACTGGCTGGCTGATCGCGATGGGGATTCTCGTCGTTGGCCCGACGCTGTTGGTTCCGTTGTTGCTGGTTTCGCTCGCCTCGGCAGTTGTTTCTCCACCGCTTGCGTTTGTCGGTGTGTTGTCGACGATTCTACTCGGCTTTGTCCTGTTGTTTCTCTGTCGTCTCTCGGCAGCCTATGCAACTGGCCGAGCGAGCACTACAGGATTGATTGATCTGTCTGTTTCCATCGAGGATCCGTCTCTGGATGGACGCCCGACTGGCCAGACATTCGAGCCGCCTGAAAATTTCAATCCAGCCGAGGCACCTGTGGCCGTCCAGACGGGACGAACTGTTCGTCCTGATTCGAGTACGGCCGTTGTCTCGAGTGACGCTACGGTGACCGACGACGACAGTACACAGACGGCGAACGATGAGACGGACACACCGGCTCCCGATGCCGACTCCGAGAACGAATACACCACAGACAAGTTCATCTGGGGGCCCGATGACACAGAGTAGCTGACAGAAACTGCCAAACGGAAGGGTTGTTAGTCGGTCGGCCAAAGACGACGTATGCGCATTGTGAGTCGCGGTCGCGGCGAAGCGGGTCGAGAGCGAATGACACTCGTCCCCGAAACCGTCGATGATCTGTGGCATCTGTCGTATGTCCTCGAGCCAGCGGATCTCGTCTCCGGTGATACAACCCGCCGCATTCAGCGCAATGACGACCAGATGCGGGATACCGGCGGCCAACGAGAACACCTTTCGGTCACGATTGAACTCGAGAGTGTCGAGTTCGCACGGTTTGCGAATCGCCTTCGGATCGGTGGGGTCATTACGGGATGTTCTCGAGAAGACCAACTCGGATTGCACCACACGCTCAACGTCGAGCCCCACGAGGAGCTAACGATTGAAAAGGAGTTCAAAGCCGACCAACTCGAGCGCATCGAAGAAGCCGAACAGGCCGCCGACAACCCGGATGTTGCTATCGCCACCATCGAGGAGGGCGAAGCCTACATCCATCTCGTCAAAGAATACGGCGTCGACGAGTACGCTTCGTTTACCAAACCCACCGGCAAAGGCGAATACTCTCGGCCCCGCACGGATCTGTTCGGTGAGTTGGGTGATGCACTCGGGCATCTAAATACCGACGCGATCATCCTGGCTGGCCCTGGCTTTACCAAACAAGACGCAAGAGACTACATTGCTGAGAATCATCGCGACCTAGAGGAGTTGATCACGATGGTTGATACCTCGGCCGCAGGCGGTCGTGGCGTCCACGAAGTACTCAAACGTGGGGCGGTCGAAGAGGTTCAAGACGAAACCCGAATCGCTCGCGAAGCCGAGACCATTGACGAACTCATGGCCCGGATCGCCGACGGTGCGAAAGCCGCCTACGGCATCGAACAGGTACAGGAGGCCGCCGAGTTCGGTGCAGTCGAGGAGCTGCTCGTGCTCGACGAGCGCCTCCGTGAGGAACGCCAAGGCGACGGTGAATGGGACGTAGACGTCAACGACATTATTGCCAGTGTCGAACAGAAAGGCGGCGAGATCACCGTCTTTTCGAAGGAGTTCCAGCCTGGCGTCCAACTCAAAAACCTCGGTGGGATCGCCGCACTGCTTCGGTACCGGCTCCAGTAGTCGGAACGATTTACCCAACAGGGCCTTTGGGTGTGACCGTGAGCGATAGCTACCAGCCGGTTGGCCATCTCGTCGGCAAACGCCTCGTGGTTGGCTTTCGTTGGTGAGTAGATCCAAACTGCCTCGAGATCTCGGATCGTGGCACACGCACGAAGCTGCCCGCGTGCTTGTGGGCCCAAACTGATGATGCTGACCGTCTCGGCGTCTGTGCGGGCGAGATGATCAACTGCAACCGCACCAGCGGCTCCTGTTTTGTAGGGATTCATCAAGAATGAAGGCGGGTACCTCAGAGCTTGATCCCGAGGTAGTTGACACTTGCCTCATCAAACAACCCCAGCGGCTCGCCACTCTCGGCGTCGAACAGTGGTGTCATGACCCACCCGTCGCGCTCGGCGAGCCCTGAAAGCTCATCGCTGGTACAAAATAGCGTCTCTGTCATACGACAAGCCTGGGCACAGTACCGCAAAAATACACTGGTGAAAACAGATTACTCAGCGTTCGGCGGGCGGGCCGACTGAGACATGGACTCGAGTTCTCCCGGGACGTTGACAAACAGCGCGTGGCCGATAACAACCGCAGCAGCCGCTGCGCCGGCCGGAAGAGCCACTGTTAACTGGATGCCTACAGCGAACAACAGCAGTGTCACACCAAGCATTACAGCCGGAATCAGACCGAGAACGTAGTCGTAGTAGCGGTTCATAATCTATTACGTAGTATGGTTGACTAGAATATAAATTTTTCCCGTAGCCAACACACAGCCACTGGAAGTGGTAGGCGAATTCAACTCATAACTTATGGGATGATATAGCAACCGAAGGTGGTTTGCGGCTGTCTCTGTGGACGTTTTGAAAACTGAGTAGTGGTGAATATCTCGGTGACAAGACACACGGCTTATTGCTCTTGATACGGGTTGCTGATAGTCCAGAAGACAAAATAAAAAGACCAGCCGCGGGTCTCGAAACCCTGCAAACAGCTTAGGCGTTCAGCACGCCGCGAAGTACTTCGGGTGCGGCCTCGAGAGCCTCATCAAGTGCCTCAACATCGGGGCCGCCACCCTGGGCGAAGTCCGGTGGACCGCCACCACCGCCGCCGACTAGGCCGGCCAACTGGCTGACGACCTCACCTGCGTTGATACCTGTGTCCGCTGGAACGCCGACAACAAACGTTGCACTGTCGCCCTCACCGCTGCCGAGTACGGCAATGGTGTCGTCTTCGACTAGGGCGTTGGCGGTCGCCCGCAGTTCGTCAACATCGCCGTCGAGTCGCTGGATTACCGCCTGCTGGTCGCCGATCTCGAGGGCATCAGCCTCTGCGGCCGCGCGTGCTTCGGCGAGTTCGTCTTTGAGGCGGTCGATCTGCTTGCCGCGGTCTTTCCACTCGGTGAAAAAGCGTTCAGCGGTCTCCGGTACTTCCGGTGGGTTGACAGCCAACACGTCGGCGGCCTCATACAGTGCATCTTCGGTGCGTTGGGTCGCCTCGAGGGCTGCCTCGCCGGCCGCAAAGACGATGCGCTCGACGCCGTCCTGGACGGGTTCTGTCTTGAGGACTTTGATCGCTCCGACGTTGCCGGTACGGCTGAGGTGGGTGCCACCGCAGGCCTGGACGTCGTCACCAATGTGGATCAGCCGGATGTTGGTTCCCGGTGGGATACCGCCCTGATACAGATCAAAGCCGTGTTTTTCCTGGGCGTCGTTGCGGTGGGGCCACTCCTGTTTGACGCTGATGTTGTCCCGGACGAGTTCGTTGGCACGCTGTTCGATTGCTTTGACGTCCTCGCGGGTAATTCGTTCATAATGCCGAACATCGAGCCTCGAGGAGTCGACGCCCTTCTGTGCGCCGGCCTGCCGAATGTGTTCGCCGAGTACTTGGCGGGTTGCATGGCCGATGATGTGGGTCGCGGTGTGGTGAGCCATCAGCCGCCGTCTACGCTCGCTGTCGATCTGCCCGCGGACGAACTCGCCTTTACCAGGGTTGCTGTCTGTGCGGTGGAGCACGACATCACCGATGATCTGGACGTCTTCGACCTCGGCAGTCGTCTCGTCGCTGGTCAGCGTTCCGTGGTCGGCCGGTTGACCACCGCCCTCTGGATAAAACATCGTCTGGTCGAGTACGACGTCGTAGCCGTCGTCAGCCTCGAAGACGTCCAAGACGATCGCCTCGAACTCCATGCGATCTTGGTTGTCGTAGTAGAGTTTGTCCGTCTCGGGCAACTCGCCCAGTCGCTCATCACGCTCGGTGTGAGTCCCGCTTTCGACAGCATCGTCGTGGCGGGCGGCAACCAGTGAATAAAAGTCATCGGGGATTTCGACGGTTGCATTTCGCTCACCGGCAATCTCGGCGACCATATCGGGCTGAATGCCATGGGAATCGTACAGCTCGATCAACTGCCCGACTGGGATCGGCTCGTCGCTTCCGGCATACTTGTCGGCCAACTGTTCGACTTTCCGAGAGCCACGCTCGAGCGTCTGACGGTATTTGGCTTCCTCTGTTCGGACAATGTCGCGGATCGTATCACGGTTCTCATAGCCCAATCGCTTGGCCTGCATATCGACGAGTTCGTCCAGCGGTGCGTCGACACCGACGTTATCAACGAGACGTTTGGTTCGCCGGAGAATCATCCGGGCGAGATACCCTGTCGAGACGTTCGAAGGGACAATTCCATCGCCGAACATGTACGCCAGCGCACGACAGTGGTCGGCAATAGCATAAATGTCCTCGAGCGGCCGCATTAGCGCGGTGAGTTCCGCGGCGTCAGCCTCGAGGCGGTCGGCGATCTCCGCGCGGGCGGTCTCCATGTCCTCGGCTTCGTCGATATCCATATGGCCGGCGAGTTTGGCCACCTGGTGGATGAGTGCCTCTTGGTCTTCGGTGTGGTCGATATCAGCGTTGTCCTTCAGGAAAGCGATCATCTCGGGGTAGACTGCCTCATAGACAGTCGGTGTGCCCTGGCTCATCCAGGCCCAGCGCTCGAGGCCATAGCCCGTATCGACGATGTAGGTATCCATCTCCGAATACCGGTTGCCGTCTTTCATTTCGTAGGGGCCGTCTGGGTCTTGTTCTAAGGACATAAAGACCAGCGTGGCAAGTTCCGCGCCTTTATAAATAACCTCGATAGCTGGGCCCGCATTCCCGCCGCCGACCCACGGATCTTCGATGTAGGTGATCTCGTCGAGGTCTGCGCCGAGAGATTCAAACAGGCCATCACAGAACTCGACGGTTTCGTCCTTCCAGTAGACCTCTCCCTCGTAGGCGTACTCGTCGCCGACCTCCTCGCGGGCGTTAAAAGCGTGGTGGGCCATCATCTCGAAGGCCATCGTGTGTCGTCCCGTTTTACCAACGTTGTCGATATCCTGCATCCGGATACAGGGCTGGGAAATACAGAGTGGGTTGGCCGGCGGTGGGGTCTGACCACTCGTGACCAGTGGCTGGAAATCGTAGATAGAAGCCTGGGTCAAAAGCACGTCGTCACGCCAGCGGTTGGCCGCCACCGGATACGGTTCGATGCGCTCGTGGTCGTGATCCTCGAAGTAGGATAAAAACGCCTCACGCATTTCTTCGAGTGTGTATTCTTCGGCAAAGCTTTGCTCATCGATGAATCGGTAATCCTCACACGGTGGCTCTCCGCACAGCGTTCGGTCGTGGTCGCGCGTCCAGAAGTGTGCCCCACACGATTCGCACTCCCGGCGCACGAAGTCTTCGGCCTCAAAGTACTCGAGGCGATACTCCTGTGCTAACTCGCTCATTACTGTTCTGTGGCTTATGATGCTCTAAAAGGGTTCCGACGACCGCCTGAGCGTGTGAGTCTGTGGCTATTTCTTGCGGAGTCCACCGCATCGGAACCGTCCATATTGCAGCAGACGGCGACTCTTTAGGCAGTCAACACACGACTACTGGTATGGATCCACGAATCCGCGAGCACGCCGAAACCATCGTCGAACACTCGGTCGACATCCAGGAAGGCGATCGTGTCGTCATTCAACTGCCCAACGAGGCCGAAGACCTTGCGGTCGCACTGCATGAATGCTGTGGAGAACGCGGTGCAATGCCAGTCTACGTCGCTAACTCTCAGCGTGCCTCGAGAGCGTATCTCCGTGCTGGCGACGACGAATACGAAACGCCCGAACACAAACAGGCACTCGTCGAGCAGACGGATGTGTTCATCGTCGCACGCGGGGGTGCGAACGTCTCCGAAACAAGCGACATCCCGCCGAAAACCAACGCCGCCTACCGGCGCGCACTCAAGCCGATTCAGGAAGAACGTCTCTCGAAACGCTGGTGTCTCACCCAGTTTCCGACCAGTGGCCACGCCCAGTTGGCGGGTATGAGCACCGAAGCCTACGAGAACTTCGTCTGGGATGCCGTCTCGCTGGACTGGAAAGCCCAACGGGAGTTCCAAGCCGAGATGGTCGAGCGTCTCGACGACGCCGCCGAGGTCAGAATCGTCGCAGGCAACGAAACCGACCTCACCTTTTCGATTGCCGGCAACCGGACGCTCAACGATTACGGCGAAAAGAACCTGCCCGGCGGTGAGGTCTTTACCGCCCCAGTCGCCGACAGCGTCGAGGGATCAGTCTACTTCGATATTCCACTCTACCGGCAGGGCCGAAAAATCGAGGACGTTCGACTCGTCTTCGAAAACGGCGACGTGGTCGAACACAGTGCGGAAAGTGGCAAGGAGCTACTCTCCGAAATTCTCAACACCGACGACGGCGCGCGACGTATTGGCGAGTTCGGCGTCGGGATGAACCGCGCTATCGATCAGGTCACGTACAATATGTTGTTTGATGAAAAAATGGGTGATACGATTCACCTCGCTGTGGGGTCTGCTTACGAAGAGACCGTCGGCGAGGACAACGAGCGCAATGAATCGGCCGAACACGTCGACATGATCGTCGATATGAGCGAGGACTCTCGGATCGAACTCGACGGCGAGGTAGTCCAAGAAAACGGCACGTTCGTCTTCGAGGACGAATAATCCCAGAGTACAGCCGTCGCTGGACTCCTGTGAGAACGAAACAATACTCGAACAGCTTACTCGTCTTCGTCGATATCGAGGTCGAACTGTTCGTTTTCGCTAACAGCGTTGAGCACAACACTGGTGTTGGACTCACGGATGTCGACGTCGGTCAACAGCTCTTTGATTTGGCTGTTCATGCCGTCTGTGTCTTTGAACTTCCCGATGGCAATAATATCGTAATCACCCGTTACTTCGTAGACACTGACCATCTGTTTTTGTTCTCGCAGGCGGTCGGTGATCTCGGGCAGCGCACTGCCTTCGACTTTGAGATGAATTACGGCCGTTACATCGTAACCAAGTGCGCCGTAATCAACGATTGGGGTGTACCCGTTGACAACGCCTTCGGCCTCGAGATCCCGAAGGTGATTCGAGACTGTCGTCACCGAAACATCGAGATCCTCGCCGAGACTTCGCAAACTGGCGCGACCGTTTCCGAGTAATGCATTGATCAACTTGGCGTCCAAGTTTTCGTACGTCATTACAGTTTACAACTCCCCGGGGGGATTAGAATTTTACGAATATCCAATTTCTCAGTTTCCGCGGGGTAATTGCACTAAGCGGTAAGATCTTTATACTGGCAGTGAATGATTCAGGTGTCCACAACATGACGGAAGAAAACGTTGCCACTGATGGTGGATTGACGGAAAAAGAACAGGCAGTAATTGACGAAATTGAAGAAGAAGGAATCGACTTCCTTCGGCTACAGTTCACGGATATCCTCGGAGTCGTAAAGAACGTTTCAGTTCCAGCACGGCAGGCTGAGAAAGCCTTTACCGACGGTATCTACTTCGATGGTTCGTCGATCAGCGGCTTTGTCCGTATCCAGGAATCCGACATGCGGCTCAAGCCCGACCCGGATACGTTTGCCATTCTTCCATGGCGAAAAGACGAAGAAAGCGGTGCTGCACGCCTTATTTGTGATATTATCGACACCTCGACTGGCGAGCCGTTCAAAGGCGACCCACGCTATGTGCTGAAAGACGCCCTCGCAAAAGCCGAAGAACACGGCTACGATGTGAACATGGCTCCTGAGCCGGAGTTCTTCCTGTTCAAACAGGACGAAGACGGATACGCAACCACCGAATTCGCCGACCAGGGTGGTTACTTCGACCTTGCACCAAAGGATCTTGCAAGTGACGTTCGACGTGATATCATCTTCGCGCTCGAAGACATGGGCTTCGAGATCGAAGCCAGCCACCACGAGGTCGCCGAGGGTCAATACGAGATCAACTTCGAGTACGACGACGCACTCACCACCGCAGACAACGTCGCAACGTTCCGGACGGTCGTTCGTGCGGTCGCCGCACAGCACGACCTGCATGCGACGTTCATGCCGAAACCCGTCCCCAAAATCAACGGTTCGGGGATGCACACGCACATGTCGCTGTTCGAAGACGGCGAAAACGCCTTCCACGACGGCGACGACGAGTTCGACCTGAGTGAGACGGCTCACTCGTTCCTCGCAGGCATTCTCGAGCACGCCCAGGCAATCTGTGCTGTCACTGACCCAACGGTCAACTCCTACAAACGCTTGGTTCCTGGCTACGAGGCTCCAGTGTATGTCGCCTGGTCGGATCGAAACCGTTCGGCGCTCATCCGCAAACCGGCCGCCCGCGTTCCAGCCGCCAGCCGTATCGAGGCCCGCTTCCCCGATCCGTCGTGTAACCCATACCTCGCGTTCGCTGCGCTCATCACTGCCGGTCTCGACGGCATCGAACAAGGCCTCGAGGCACCGGATCCAGTTCGAGAGAACATCTATGAGTTCGATGAGACAAAGCGTGCCGAATACGGCATCGAGACGCTTCCAGGTAACCTCGGCGAGGCAATCGACGCGCTCGAAGCAGACGAGGTTATTCTCGACGCGCTCGGCGAACACGTTGCCGAGAAGTTCGTCGAAGCCAAATCCGCCGAGTACGACGACTACCGCATCGACGTCTCGCAGTGGGAACTCGACCGTTACCTCGAGACGTTCTAAGGCCGACCCGATTCGAATTTTTTTGCGCTCGAGCCAACCAGTGGCAACAACAGAATACAGCTCATGGCAACGCCGCTTGCAAGGGCTGTCTCGAGCATCGATAACAAACCCGCATACGCACTGACCCACAGCCCACCAGCAACAGCCAGCCCAGCCAGCGACACCGCAAGCGAAACCGGTGGTGCCGCCAGCAGTCGGTCTCGTTGCCAATACCAGAGACAACCGCCACCAACGGCGGTGCCAACTACAATCGCCGCCTGTGTGAGTTCGCGTGTGTGGCCGCCGGTGCTTGCGGCTGCAAACCCGAGCAGTTCAACGACGGCAGCCAGCCCGAACAGCCGCTCGGGCCGCAGGCCGTCCAGATCTTGACCAACAGTCAGTCCGACAGCCAAGATTCCGACACCGACGGCGACCCCGGCGATTACATCACGTGGATAATGGACACCCAATACGAGCTGTGAGAGCCCGATGAATAACACGGCCCCGAGAGCCAACAGGAGACGGGTTCGTTGCCGACCAGCCGAGACCAACACGCCAAGCCCACCGTAGACAACGGTTGCAGCGACCGTATGGCCACTTGGAAACCTAAAGCCACTGGCGTCGATCTCGCTGGCGACAAACGGCCCGATCAGAGCCGGTAGGGTGGTGGGATCGAACGGTGTTGTTGAGGGCCTCGGCAGTGCCACGATGGTCTTAATCGTCAACACAACCGCGAGGCCGACGACCGCAAGGCTCACGACGAAGACCGCAATCGAACGGATCTCCTCGTCGTACTTCGGACTGATCCAGTACAGCAGTGCGAGCCCGACAAGGACGAACCAGGCGTCGCCCGCAAGCGTGATGAACGCAAAGACAGTCACAACGATATCGACCCCAGAAATCAGCAACTGGCTACTCGGCAGCATTGCTCGGACTCAGCTTGACGTGTCAGCACGTAATCCGGTTTCGGTATCCCACTCAGTTGCGGCGGTCGCGGGCCATATCGATTGCTTTGCCCGGAACATCCAGCAGATTGAGCCCGATGCCGACGACGACAAAAACGACGTACAACCCGAGCGTCGACAGAAAGATAATCAACATCGCCGCGATGGCGAGCCAGTCGCTTTGGAACAAATAAAACGCCCCGAGTGTCAGCGCGGTTCCGTACAGTAACACGAGATACGGCCCCCAACCACGGGCGTGCCCACGGCGCATTCTCGAGCGGACGTAGCCTTTGAGTTCGGATTCGACTGATGGTTTGTCCACCGTCCGTTCGCGCACGTCGGCCTCGAAGGCATCGAGATCTGCCCGGAGTTCGGCAACGCGGTCGTCGATCTCACCGATATCGGGGGCCCCGCGTGGTTCAACGCGGTTGCTGTCGGCGGCACCACTCGTCTCTCCGGCGTCGTCGGTCGACGCACGTCCCTCAGGCGGCATATACTCACACTCTTGGCCGCCGGCTTGTTGTAACTGCCGGTCGCCTGACGTACCCAGATTATTGGATTCGATGCCCTGGTTGTCATCAGCCAGATTTCCAGCAGCGTCCTGATTGGCAGCTGTCCCAGGTGAATCATTATCAGTCGCCTCTGAAGTACTCGAAAACGGTGGCCCACCTGTTGCGTCGTCGGCCAACACGGCGTTTATTACTGCGCCGAGAATGACGATGATTGCGGCGAAATACAGCCAGGTGACCAACAACAGGATCCCGCCGATTACGCCGTAGGCTTCGAATTGGCCGGCATTTGCAGCATACACCTGAAAGCCGGCCTGCAACAGCATCCAGCCGAACCCAGCAAACAGCGCGCCAGGGGCTGCTTCGCGCACCGGAATCGGCGGGTTCGGAAACTGTCGGTACATCGGCAAAAACGCCACTGTAAGGACGACTGGCAGTGCGAGAATGCTCACAACCTGGCTTGCCGGCCCTAACGGTAGGGCCGCCAGCACGGTGCCGGCGGCGACCATCACGCTCACGCCAATGCCAATCCCGACCAGTACTGCTGTCGCGTCTTTGAGTTCGCCAACGAAACTCGAGGTTTCTATCTGTCCGTAGATTGACAAAAACGCAGTATCGAGCGCACGAAAGACTTTGAGCGTACTCCAGGCCAACACGCCGACGCCAACGACGGTCGCTCCGCCACGACCCGGTGCATCAGCAATCGCCCCGGCGATGGCATCCTCGCCGGCCGGTGTCAGAAACTCCTGTGTGAGCGCGACGAGTTGTTCGGCAAACGCATCGCCCGCAACCGTCGATGCGACGACGAGTATCAACAGCAGCGCGGGCAACAATGAGACAAACCCATAGTAGGCGACGCTCGCGGCCAAAAACGTGATCTGTTGGTCTTGGGCGGTTTCGATTACCTGCTTTACCGTTGTCAAGCGGGAACGGCCAGGAGTGGTCACTACAAGCTATTCAGCAAGGAATCAAATAGAATCATGGATCTTTCGACCACATAGAACGTCAGTAGGCGGCCTGTGACCCTCGAGTTGTCTGCCGATTCGTACAATCACCCACTCAGTCGGCGTCGGGTGCGGCGGCCGCTTGGATCTCGTCGATTGTCGCGTTGGTTTTGAACGCTGTGCCGCTGTAGTGGGCACGTGAGGCTTCGTATCCTGCGTTCCGCAGGTCGTCGAGAAACTCATCCATCGCGTTCGCAGGTACCCCCCACTGTTTGCAAAGACGGTGTTGGTCGTAGTGGGTGGGCGTATCGATCTCGGATTCAATCGTCGACAACAGTCTATCTGCCCGGCTTACGGTACCCATTTCGGCAGAAAGCTCCCGGCGGACAGTACTCACGAATTCGCTGTCTGCCACCGGACCGAGCCAGGTCGGGCCTGCAGTCAGTAGTCGGTTGCTCCCGCAGACTGGACACGTCTGTGGTACTGACTGCGGATGGTGGCCACCCTCTATGCGTCGGGCCAGACAGTCTTCACAGTGATGGATGTAGCCGAGTTCCTCGAGTAAGCTGTCGGCCGCAGTTGCTCGATGGTCTAACTCGAGATACGTCCGGGCGTAGTGCCGTGAAACGTGCGAACAGATGGGCTGGGCGGCCACATCGTAGCGCGCGGCGGTTCGAACCAGTGCCGAAAGCAGCGTGCGGAGTCCCATTTCGGGGTGGTAGTCGGTGTTTTGCGGCACCGTGCTGTATTTGCGAATCCCGCTTTGTTTGTGGGCCCCACACAGTGGGGCAGTGTCAGTAGCAGTAACACAAACGAGATTCCGGGCACCCGAAAACGCCGCATCGATAAAGGGAATTGGCGTTCCGAACGGATCGAGATCGACTACATCAAACAGCGATTCATGCAACAGCGCGTTGACGTTTCGTTCGACTGCAGTGGCCTTTAGGTCGTTGTGCTCGAGGTTCGCTTGGGCTACGTCGACGGCCTCGGTGTCGATATCACAGCAGGTCACCTCGTAGCCTTCGTTTGCGGCTCGTACGCCCCGGATGCCGGAGGCAGCCATTGCGTCCAGATACGTCGACACGCGCGGTTCGCGCTCCTGGTAGGCCCGGAGGACGGCGACGGTGATATCGCGGTTGAGTTCCATCGTCGGATTGAAAAACACGCCGTCGCCGCTGCCCTCGCTGGTGCCGTCTCGAGGCGTTTCGACCTCGATTGAGAGGCCCCCTTCGGTGAGTTCCATACAGAGGGTCGACCAACCCACTCAAAAAAGGATGCGACCCGCATCGAACCTGTTTTGCCGACGCTGCGAGAAGGGCTGCTGTGGCCGAAAGCGACGAGTGGCGAGCGGCACTTGCGGCGGCCGGCGAGCTACAGCCCGAGATCGTCCGTAGCATTCTGTCGGCCCACGGCGACCGCGGCCAGCGAGCCATCGAAGCCGTCTCCGAACGTCGCATCAAACAGTACCGCGATTTCACGGTTGTCGTCGGCTACGACGAAGAGTACGTCGTCGAAGACGGCGGCTGTACCTGCAAAGACAGCCAGTACAATCTCGATGCGGCTGATCCCACACAGTTGTGTTGGCACGCACTGGCCGTCGAGATTGCCGAACGTATTGACGAAGTTGACGACCACGATATGTGGTACTCGGACGTTCGAGAGTTCCTTTGAGGTATCACAAAGATTGCAATTGAGACTGCGGTGTCGGCTACTCGAGCAGTGAGTCGAACTCCTCGAGTAGTTTGGTCTCGGAGATCGGTTTCGTTACGTAGCCGTCAGCGCCGGCTTTGGCGGCTTCACGCATTTTTTCTTCCTGCTCGACGCTCGTACACATCACGATAACCGTCTCCGGCGAGCGGCGTTTAATCTCTCTGAGTGCTTCGATGCCAGTCATCTCTGGCATGATGATATCCATCGTAATTACATCGGGTTCGAACTCTTCGAACTTCGAGATAGCCTGTTTACCGTTTTCGGCCGTACCAACAACTTCGAACCGTTCGTCAAGCGTGTCGGAGACGATCGTTCGTTGAAACGACGAGTCGTCGACGACAAGCGTCCGAAACGTCATACGTTCTCTGTGATGGAAGTGCATAAAGTGCTTATCCATGTGACATCCGTCATATGAGTGTCACGTGTTGCGAGCCGTGGTTAGTGCAACCGCGATCAGCGGCCCGAAGACGGCCGCGAGCGCCCCGGCCATCCATCGGTCGAGCGGCCCGGCCGTTCCGATCCCAACAGCAAGCAGTCCCGCAGCCACTACAAACCCACCGACCGGCCAGTATCGGCGTCGACGCTGGGAGTGGCTCCGTGTTCCCATACGGGTACCGTAGAGCACGCCAGCGACGAACACGACGACCGCACTGGCCGCACTGGTAGTGATTCCTGTCAGAACGCTGCCGACCAACAGCCCAACTGCAAGCAGTATACAACCTGTCTCAACTGCTTTCGGCCGAAGCCACGCTGGCGGTTCGCCGTAGCGACTCGCGTAGGCTGCAACTGGCAAAAAAATGCCCACAGTGACCAGCGTACTCGAGAGGAGCGTCTCGACGGTCGGACCGAACAGTCGGAGGCTATCGAAGACGACACCGACCGCACCAAGAGCCGCAAGAACGGTGACTCCTCGTGGCGGCAACACCGTTGTCGGCGTGTGGTCTGTGTGGATCGCGTAGGCTGCAAACGGATAGACACACAGCGCACAGACAACAGCCGCCGAATAGAACTCACCGAGTACAACCAAGACGAACCCGCCGAAGGCCACCCCGAGTACGCCACCCGAAACGAGCGCTAACTCGGGTGCATAGCGGTTCATACCCTGCTTTCGGATGGGATCGAAAAGAACCGACCGGTTCAGGGCTTCTCAGCGGAAGCGTTTAATCGGCACCCTGATTACGGACAGACATGCCGAACTGTCCACTGGCGGATGACTGCCCGAGTTTTTCGGAGCGAATCAAAGGCATGGGCTGTCAGCACTACGGTGATCGCGGCGGCGCGGAGTGGTGTCAACACTACGATATGCCCATCCGCGAACTCAAACAGCAACCGATCAAACCCGGCGAAGAAGTGATTGTCGAAGTCACAGATATGCACGAAAGCGGCGCGGGTGTTGGCCGAACCGACGACGGTTTTATTGTCTTTATTGACGGGCTGTTGCCCGATGCGCGCGCGAAAGTCCGGATCGACCGGGTGTTGTCGAACCACGCCAAAGCCAACGAAATCGTCGAACGGCTGCCGCTCGAGGACGATACTGAGACAGAGGCCGCGGCCGAATCTGAGACGGACGCCGAGACAGCCGACGCCGAAAGCGACGACGACTCTTCGGGCCGTCGTGGGCCAGACCGAGACCGGCTGGGAAGCAGAGAGAACTTCTGGGGCGGCTAACCCCTCTGGTGGGACGGCTCGCGCTGGTGGACAGTCAGAACTGTAGGTTTTTCCGCACCCCTATCGAACAGCTAGCTATGACAGACGGGACCGACAGTGACGACTTGGTGGCCGAAGCCGGTGAGACCGACGTTGAGAGCCTACTCGAGCGGGCTGGCTTCGATCCTGACTCGAACGTATTGACGCGCAGGCAAGCCGAAGTCCTCGCCTTCCGAGAGCGTGGCATGCGCCAGCGGGATATCGCCGACCGACTCGGTACCTCGCGAGCCAACGTCTCGAACGTCGAAGCCAGTGCACGCGAAAACATTGCCAGAGCCCGTGAAACGGTTGCGTTCGCCGAGGCAGTGGCCGCGCCGATCCGAATCGAGGTGCCTGCGGGGACGGATCTGTTTGATGTCCCAACAATGGTGTATGACGCCTGTGACGGGGCGAATCTAAAAGTCAACTACACCGCCCCAGAGCTGATGACTGCGGTCAGCGAGGCCGCAGATGAGGCAGTCGAAGGCCGGGCTGTGCTCGAATCACTGTTGGTCGGCGTAACCGACGACGGCGAACTCCGCGTTCGACAATCGGGCGAGTAAGGCTACCAGGTCTCGACAATCCCGTCGCGAATATCCTCGAGACAGCCCACACAGTCAGTGTGATCCGGATCAAAACAGGCTGGTTTTCCGTCGGCCTCGAGTTTTACCGCGCGCTTTTCGGCATACCGACGACAGACAAGTTTGGCCCGCCCGGCGTCGTCTACCGGCAGCTCCTCGAGGATTGCTGCCCGCTGAGGGTGGCCTTTCCCCTCGGCGTAGGCACGGCGTGCACGTTCGTACTGTCGGCCGAGTTCGCGTAATCGCTCGGAGACGAACCCATCGAACCGTTCGTCCATACCTCTCGTTGTGGGGCCGGTTGTATAGCTTCGTTGCTAAGGAGGGCTGCTGTCCGCTCGGCTGTTGGCTCTCCTGCTGGCGAACTGGGTTCGTGTAACTACCCCGGTGCAGTACGGCGGTTCTACATTCACTATTCGCCCGGTAGTTTTTATACAATAAGGAACCAACCTCCATATGTCTCCCATTGAAAACAGAGCGGAGACAGTACACCCATGAGTGAGTTGCAGACACACGCAGCCGAGATTGCAGAACAGTTCTCGGAGCATATCGACGTTAGTACCGACGAGATCGAAACACAGCTACAGCAACTGGTAACCGAATACAAAGTCCCAGTTGCCGAAGCCAAACGGAGCGTTACCAACAGCTACCTCGATAAAGCGGATCTCGAGCGCGAAGACCTAGGCCGCGGCGGCAACGAATCCGTGTTAGCCAACGAAATCGATCAGGACGAACAGTGGGTCGATGTAACGGTCAAAGTCGTCGATCTGTGGGAACCTCGCAGTGAGTCAATCTCGCAGGTCGGGCTTGTCGGCGACGAGTCGGGCCGCATCAAGTTCGTCGCCTTCGAGACTTCCGAACTCGAGGAACTCGAAGAAGGCGAGTGTTACAAACTCGGCAACGTCGTCACCGACGAGTACCAAGGAGATTACTCGATCAAGCTCAACCGGACAACAACAATCACGAAACTCGACGAGGAAATCGAGGTCGGCGACAACTCGACAACCCTCGAAGGCGCACTCGTCGACGTCCAGTCCGGCTCCGGCCTGATCAAACGCTGTCCCAAAGACGGCTGTACGCGCGTTCTCCAGAACGGTCGGTGTTCGGAACACGGCGAGGTCGAAGGTGAATTCGACCTGCGGATCAAGGCCGTTATCGACGACGGCCATGAGGTCTACGATGTGATTTTCAACCGCGAGGCCACAGAAGAGTTGACTGGCATCGAACTCGAGGAGGCCAAACAGCAGGCGATGGATGCCCTGGATACGACCGTTGTCGCAGACGGCATCCGTGCGGATATTGTTGGCCGGTATTTCCGAGTGAGCGGTCCCACACTCGGCCGGTATGTCTTAGCAAACGACTTCGAGCAGTTGGCTAGGCCGACAGACACTGAAGCTACTCTCACCAAAGTGAGGTCACTCTAATGAGCACAGATCAGTCCGTCCCCACCCGTGAAGTCGCCCAGCGTGTGTTCGCCGAGGAGTTCAACGATTCGACCTACACGTTCAAAGAAAGCGACGATGACCGTGCACCACTCTACGGGCTGTTACCGACCGGCGAGCGCGCAAATCGCGTGTTTTTTGTCGGCACGCTAACCGAAACCGATGATATCGGCGAAGAAAGCGAGTACTGGCAGGGTCGTATCGTCGATCCAACAGGGACGTTTTTCGTCTATGCCGGTCAGTACCAACCCGAAGCCGCAAGCACCTTACGCGAACTCGAGGCCCCTGCGTACGTTGCCGTTGTTGGCAAACCGCGAACCTACGAACCCGACGACGGCAACGTGACTGTCTCGGTTCGGCCCGAATCGATCACGCCAGTCGATGCCGGAACCCGTGATCGCTGGGTGGCCGAAACCGCCGAACGAACCCTCGAGCGAATCGATGCTTTCGACAACGAAACAAACGAGTACGCCCGGATGGCCCGCAAACAGTACGGCCAAGAGCTGTCGACGTACAAAGCGGCGGTCGTCGCCGCCCTCGAGAGTCTCGACGAAGACGACGCTGACAGTAGCGGCACGCCGACATCCTCAAGTGTCAACAGTACGCCTGAGCCGTAACTCGAGAGGCGCTGTTGATCCAATCGGCATCGTTTTCTTTTGGCCCGTGGGCACGTCTGACAAACGATTAAGTAACGGGCGTGCTCGTATACGGATAGAGGAAACTGCAGCGATGGGAAACAAAAACAAGACGATCTCGTTTCGGGTCAACGAAGACGCCTTTGAGACGCTCCGAGAGATCGCCGAACAGCGTGATCTCTCGCTTTCGGCGGTGTTTCGTGACTACGTTGAGATGCTCGTTGAGCACAACGGCCAAATAAACGTCGTCCCTGAGCATGAACTCGGAGGAAGCGACCATGGGGATGCGGCGTTCCCGCCGACTGTCGAAGTACCAAAGAGCTTCGTTCGAGAACACGAACGACTCGAGTTAGAAGCCGAACACCTCCGCGAGCAACTCGAAGAACACAAACAGTACCTGAGACATCTCCGCGAGCAACTCGAGGCCGAAGACGACGAGGAAGTCATTTATCTCGAGGATCTCGACCGCGAATCAGATGAGCCGTCGTTCCAGATTGGATAATAAACCGGAGCCATCATGATTATTCAGTTTGGGCGCAGAGTTAGCCAGTCTCGTAGCGACGAGTTACCATACCACGAGTCAGTTTGATCC
The DNA here is from genome assembly GCA_001563795.1 of Haloferacaceae archaeon B1-Br10_E2g22. Taxonomy (GTDB): domain Archaea; phylum Halobacteriota; class Halobacteria; order Halobacteriales; family Haloferacaceae; genus Halohasta. Next base: position 31,873 of record LKML01000013.1, read on the forward strand.
CAAGTATTTGAATCTCTACCACTGCCTATTGTCTCCTTTAGCCAGTTTTCTCCGTATCTAAATATAATTTATCCGCGGCTTTCCGGCTAGTTAATCAGTATGTCCGAGTTAGTTGATCTGTTGGCAGGAACCGATGTGTGACCCAAACGCTCTTGTTTCTGACTGCTTTCGTACACGTAGATATCTATGGTTGCGTTATGTCTGACGCTCGAACTTTGCGTTGTGCTCTGAGATTCATATTCCTCTAGGGTTGTTTCCCAGTTGGCACTACCGGTTGTGGCCTCGAGATAAACACCATCATCAGGCGAGACCACACCCATCTCGAAATCGATTCTGTGGTCGTGTTGAGGGATGTTTGCGCTACTTGTGTTTATGTTTTTGAAGTAGACAATTGGTTCTTCTTGTCCAAGTATTCGTTCAGTACCCGACCGGTTTGCAGACCTCGTTGTTTCGGCCAAAAGGAAATTTTTCTCATCACTGTCATAAAATTTGAATTCTATCGTTTCTAAACTAGCTACTCCGCTATTATTATCTCTGGACACAGAGTGAGATTCAAACTCGTTTAATGTCGAACTCCACTCTGTACTGCCGGTTGTCGCTTCCATATAGACACTGTCACCAGTTGAAATCATACCCATATCAAAGCTTATTCTGTAGGACGCTTCTCTGTTATTTGCTCCGTCCGTGTTTAATGACTTGATGTGGATAACTGGCTCTTCAAACTCTGAGGGAACGGTTAGTTCGAAACTATCTGTTGAAGTATCACCATCTCCTTTTGGTCTGGCAGTTACTTCAACTGGGCCAGGATTCGGCAACTCCCATGCATAGTCTACTTCTGTTGGCACCCATTCGTATTCAATTTCTCCTGATTCGCCAGGATAGAGAGTGATCTCGTCACTGTCTTCATCAATACTCTGAGAACTGCTGTCCGGCTCAACGTATTCTACGTCCACTTGCTGTGTACCAGAAACATCTCCTCTATTTTCTATTGTGGAAGTAATTGTTACTGTCTCATCCATTGTGACCTGGTTTGGAACCTCAAGTTCCGTAATATGGAATGTTGCTGGTTGAAGATCTTCCTGTCCAAGTATTCGTTCGGTACCCGACCGGTTTGCAGATCTTGATGTCTCGGCTAAAAGGAAGTTTTTCTCACGACTCTCATAGAATTTGAACTCTATTGTCTCTAAGTTGGCTACACCACTATTATTGTCTCTAAGTACTCGGTGGTATTCGTATTCTTCTAGTGTTGCACTCCACTCCGTACTGCCGGTTGTGGCTTCCATATATACGCTGTCACCAGTCGAAATCATACCCATATCAAATATGATCCTGTAGTCAGCTTCTCTGTTATTTGATCCGTCAGTATCTAATTCCTTTATATGTATAACTGGATCTTCAAACTCTGATGGAACGGTCAGGTCGAAACTATTTGTGGAAGAATCACCGTCGTCTTCTGGTTTGACAGTTACTTCAACGGCGCCTGGGTCTGGTATCTCCCATGCATGGTCTACTTCTTTTGGCACCCATTCATACTCTATTTCTTTTGACTCACCGGGATCAAGCGAAACATCATCGCTAACCTCATCAACACTCCATGCAGTTCCGTTTGTCTCTGCGTATATTACATCTACCTGTTGTGTATCGGCAACTTCACCCTTGTTTTCGATTGTTGGAGTAATCGTTGCTGTCTGATCCATAACGACATCGTCTGGAGTCTCAACGCTGGTGACGTGGAATTCTGCTGGTCGAAGTACCGTGGTAGACTTAGAGTGACTCCCACTTTCTGTTTCAACGGTTATTTCGATGTCTCCAAGATCATCTTCAGTCGGCGTCCACTCGTATATAATTGACTCTGTTTCATTTATCTCCAATTCAATACTACTGGTTTCAATCTCATCACCATTTATGCTCAACGTAACCGGTTGTGTTGCAGAATCGCGCCCACTATTGAGTATGTCTACCTCAATCTGAGCTGTTTCGCCAACCACAATTTCGCTTGTCACATCTGCGATGGTTGGTATGAATGCTGCACCAAACAAATCCTCCGATAGTTCGTCTATTTTGTCCTCAACCTTGTCGAGCTTTTCGTCAATATCATCGAGTTCGTCTTGCAGACTCTCAACGTCACCTATTTCTATGCTACTGATGGCGTGGTCAAGATTATTAAGCAACTCCTCGAGGTCGTCGAACTCATCGAAATCGTCGACACTGATATCTTTGGCATCTAATTCATCGATGATGTCATCAAGATTGTTAAGCAACTCCTCGAGATCGTCGAACTCGTCAAAACCGTCGGCACTGATATCTTCTGCGTCTAAGTCATTTACTTGCGTTTGCAGGTCGCCGTCGTTATCAACATCAACATCGCCGATGTTTTCGTCTAAGTCATCAATCTGGGTTTGTAGATCATCATCGACATCGCCGATGGCATCTTCGTTCTCCGAAATCCGCTCTTCATTTTCTGCAATGGCATCTGCATTATCCGAGATGTCACCTTCATTTTCTGCAATGGCATC
>LKML01000056.1 GCA_001563795.1 Haloferacaceae archaeon B1-Br10_E2g22
ATGGGCCCTGTCGGATTTGAACCAACGACCACCGAGTTATGAGCTCGGCGCTCTAACCAGACTAAGCTAAGGGCCCTCGAGGAGAAGTACCGCCTGAGCCCATATTAGCGTGTCGACTTTTCAGTACCGTCGCACGCGAGAGCCTACTCAATACTCGAGATCACTCAGAGTACGGAGCCAACGCTCCTTGCGTATTGTTCTGCGAAAACACGCCGTCGCCAGGACTCGAACCTGGGACCACCTCGTTAACAGCGAGGTGCTCTACCATCTGAGCTACGACGGCCCAACGCATCCAAACGTAGTCGGATTGTTTTAATAGGGCTTTCGCTTTCCCCCCGACGGAAGCGACATGCTTTCACACACGGTCTGACAATCGGAGTGTATGCCTTCCCTCGAGGACGTACTCGAGACAGTCAACGAGCGCGTCACTCCCTCGGCCGACGAACGGCAGCGACTCACTGCGGCCGCCGAACGGCTGACCAGCCGCGCCGAAGCCGCCATTGCCGACCGTGGGGTCGAAGCCGACGTGCTACAAGTCGGCTCGACGGCTCGTGGAACCTGGCTGGCCGGCGACCGTGATATCGATATTTTCGTCCGCTTCGATCCTGAGCTTCCGCGCGAGAAACTGGAAACGCTGGGTTTAGAAATCGGTCACGCCGTTTTGCCCGAAGGCCATCAAGAGTACGCCGAACACCCATATGTCAAAGGTAACTTCGAGGGCTTTGATGTCGACTGTGTACCCTGCTACGGCGTTGAATCAGCCAGCAAGATTCGCTCGGCAGTCGACCGAACGCCGTTTCACACCCAGTATCTCGAGGCTCGCATCGACGATGACCTCGCCAGCGACATCCGCATGTTCAAGCGATTCCTCAAAGGGATCGGTGCCTACGGCAGCAATCTCAAAACCCGCGGTTTTTCTGGGTATCTTGCCGAGCTGCTCGTCGTCGAGTACAGCGGCCTCGAGTCCCTGCTAAAGGCGGCTGCCAACTGGCACCCACCGGTTGAGTTCGACCCCGAAGACCACGGCACCGCCTCATTCAACGACCCGCTGGTCGTCATCGATCCCACAGATCCTGAGCGGAACGTGGCTGCTGTCTGTGCGGCCGACAACGTCGCCCGCCTACAGCACTACGCCCGAGAGTTGCTCGACGAGCCCACACTGTCGCTGTTTTTCCCACCTGACTGCGAGCCACTCGAGGTAGCCGAAATACGCGAGCGGCTGGCAACGCGAGAGACAACTGCGGTCGCTTTGGTGTTCGAGCCACCGGACATTGTTGATGATCAACTCTACCCACAACTCGAAAAATCCCGCATCGGCATCCAATCAGGACTCGAAGGCCATGGCTTTGCGGTGTTTCGCTCTGAAAGCATCGTCGACCCAGACAACGACATTGCAGTCTTGCTGTTCGAGTTGGCAACCACCCGACTGCCTGCGGTCGAACACCACGAAGGACCACCGGTCGCCGTCCGCGAGCATGCTACTGGCTTTTATAAAGCATACGCCGATCGCGAGGATTGTGTCGGCCCGTTTATCGACGGCGAGCGCTACGTGGTCGAACGTCCGCGTGAGTGGACCGACGGCCTCGAGTATCTCGCCAGCGAGGCAATCTTTGATGTCGGCCTCGGGGCCAGAATCGAAGCGTCGCTCAAAAACGGATACGAACTCCGAATCAACGACGAAATTGCCGAGTTGACCGACAAGATTGGGACAGAACTTACAGCGTACCTCAAGCCCGAACCCTGAAAACACCGAAAAGGTACTCAGAACTGGGTGTCTCGCCGGAGGTGAGTCTGCGAGAAACATCATCTTACTGTTCGGTCGTAACGAAATACGAGCCAAAGACAGTCAGTACATTAATTATTCCGTACAAAAATAAATCGCATAGAAGGCCGCATAGAGAGACAACATCTATGACAAATAACAAGAAACCGACAGACACCGAAAACAAAACGCCGTGGCTTGAGTTGGGCGAACAGCGAGAAGACGTATTCATCAAAGAAGTCGCGCCAAAACTACAGCTTGAGGCGGAACAAAACCCTCGGAAAAAAGACGATCCGACGGCTATAGATATGATTGTTAATGGGGCTCCTGCGGATTTGAAAACACAGGAGACACCGTTTTTCACGTCTGGAAAAACGTATGATCTGCCGCCACAGTACACTGTTACGTTCAATAAAAACGACCACCAGAGGTATAAAACAAAAGAGAATGTAGAGTTGTATTTCTGGGTTCGTTGGAGAGACGAAACAGAAGGGTATGGTGTTGAAGTAGACGAGATGGAAGGCGTGTGGAAAATCGATCATTCGACAGTTACGAGATGGATTGCCGAGGGAGACACACCGTTACACCAGTATCGTCGCCGACAGGGTGATACCGAAAACGCTCGATCATCGTATCTACTTGATCTCCGAGAAATGGAACATCTCGGCTATTTTGTCGAACCAGGTGTTGACAAGTAGCTGCCTACGGCCCTCAAACAGAAGCGAAAATCAGATCTCGCTGACAGAGGAGTCGGCTGCCGGCCGGCCTCTGTGGGTTTGTCAGTCTCGAGGGGTACGGTCTGTCGGCACGTTCGGTTTCGTCTCACGAGTCCAACGGGACAGAGACTCATTGCCGAGTGTGCTGTATTCGTCGGGCATAGAGTTACATCGCTCATCGAGAAGTATGCCCAACAGTATCCCAGTAGGCTAAAAACGGATTGGTGTGGCCGATGTTTCTATCAGCACCACTAAACCGACCGCGTTCGGAGTACCCTCAATGAGTGATTCGGGCCCCGCGAGGTCGGGACACCTCGAGGCCAAACCCATCGAGGCGATCCAGCAGGCGCTTGTCGAGTGGTACGAGACCGACCACCGCGAGTATCCCTGGCGCGAAACAGACGACCCCTACGAAATTGTCGTCTCAGAGATTATGAGCCAACAGACCCAGTTAGACCGAGTGGTCGACGCCTGGGAGGACTTTCTTGAGGAGTGGCCTACCGCCGAATCGCTGGCCGCGGCTCCCCGCAGCGATGTCGTCGCTTTTTGGAGTGCCCACAGCCTCGGATACAACAACCGTGCGAAGTATCTCCACGAGGCCGCAACCCAGATCACAGACGACTACGACGGCGAGTTTCCCGAAACGCCTGAAGAACTCCAAGAGCTGATGGGAGTCGGCCCCTACACCGCCAACGCAGTCGCTTCGTTTGCGTTCAACAACGGCGATGCGGTGGTAGATACCAACGTCAAACGGGTGTTGTATCGCGCCTTCGATGTCCCGGACGACGAGGCTGTCTTTGAGGCTACCGCCAACGAACTCATAGCCGAGGGTCGCTCGAGAGTCTGGAACAACGCGATCATGGAACTCGGGGGTGTCGCCTGCGAGAAGACGCCGAAGTGTGATACAGCGGGCTGTCCGTGGCGCGAGTGGTGTGCCGCCTACGAGACAGGAGATTTTACCGCTCCTGATGTTCCAACCCAGCCGAGTTTCGAGGGCAGCCGGCGACAGTTTCGCGGGCGTGTGATCCGAACGCTCGGTACGTACGACGCGCTAACGTTCGATGAGTTGGGCCCCAGAATACGGGTCGACTACGGCGGCGAGACGGGCCGAGAGTGGCTCGAGGGGCTTGTTTCGGATCTGGTTGCAGACGAACTGCTCGAGACAGAAACACAGAACGGCAGGACAGTTGTTCGGCTCCGAGAGTAGCGGTAGCAGATAGATTTACATGCTGGTCTTCGAATAGCACATATAATGGTCAAATCGACGGTTCGTTTTTCCGAGACGGTGATGGATCGGGTCGAAGAGCTCGTCGACGGCGAGACGTTTTCGAGTAAATCCGAATTCCAGCGATTTGCTGTCGAGTTCGTGCTCTCGGAGATCGACGACTACGAACCCGAAATGCTGGATTTCGACGATGTACGCCAAGAAGTCTTTTCGGACGAATCATCACACACAAGAAAGGAGTTTGGTCCTGAAGACGACGCAGAGTTCTATCAGATTGCCGCCCGTATCAGGCAGTTTGCGATCCGCGGCGAAATCGACACTGCTCGTGAGTTGATCGATACCCACTATCCAGCAACCGATCCGCGAAGCCTGTTGTTGGACGATATTGTCGAAGCCTATCGCAGCCGCGACCAACCAGAGATACTCCCAGTCGAGTAGCCCTGTTGGGGTGTCGGCTCGAGTTGTTAGGCTCTGTAGGCCGACTCGAAAAACGCTGCTTCTAAAGCCACCGTACGCTCGAAGTATCGCATCACACGCGCCTGTTGGGGTGTCGGTAGTGTTGGACCGACTGTATCCAACTGTCGGCGGAGCCACTGAACAAACGAAACGAAGCCAGGGTTCGCATGGAGTTCGATCCACTCATCGAAGTAGAATGACTCGGGACGGTCAGTTGCTTCGCGCTGTGCCCACTCTAGATACACCCACTCGGCTGGCACAAGTACCGCCAACGTCTCAGCGTAGCCGCCCTCGTTGGCTGCGGCGACCAATAGATCAGTCATTGCCTCTGTTGTGTCGGTGAGTTCGGGATCAGTACGCATTTCGGCCGGCAGACCGAGTGCGGTAAACGACCGCTCGAAGTAGTCGTTTTCTTCGTCAGTGATCACGTCTAGGAACTCGATCAGTCGACGCTTTGCGGCCATCGATGGTGCCTGGCCGACCGCCTGGCCAAAGGCACCGACAAGCGTCTCGACGAAGGCATAATCCTGGATGAGATATTGGCTGAACACGTTGGTATCGAGCGTATCAGCACCCAACTGCTGGGTGAATCGGTGCGTTGTGGCATCACTCCAGGCCGGCTCAGATCGCTTTCGGAGCCAGTCAGTAAACCGTGGGCCCTCGTAGTTGTCGGCGTACGCCTCGTAGGACTCGAGGCGGTCAGGACGACCAGTCACAGGCCCCAGCCTTGTTGAGTGTAGGCCATCTCCCAGAAGCGATACTCGAGTTTCGCACTCGTCCGAAAAGTCTGTTTCATCGCCTCGTGTTCGCCGGGTGAGTCGGCCCAACAGCGATCGACGAACTGCCGACACCACCCGACTTCCTCGCGGAACTCATCGCTCGTGTATAGTTCGATAAACGGCGTATACTCGTGGCGCTCGTCGGCTAACGCCGCCATGTGGTCGGCCACGTCGAGATACCCCTGCATACACGGATACAGCGCGGCCGCGATTTCGCCGAGAGTTCCCTCATAGGCAGTCCGCAACAAAAAGTTCGTGTAGGCCACACAGGTTGGAGCCTTCTGGGTGGCCTCGAGGTCGGCACTCGAGAGATCGTAGTTGGCCGCAAACGACCGGTGGAGATCCATTTCAGTGTCCAAAACCGTGTGGGCGACCCCCAAGAGGCCGGTCATCGTCGATTCATCTCGAGCTTTGGTGCCGGCGATGGCAAACAACCGCGCATAATCCTGCAGATACCGATAATCCTGTCTGACCCAGTGTTCAAACGCCGCTGGCTCGAGGGTGCCCTCGGCGAGTTCGACGACAAACGGGTGGGACTTTTGTGCCTGCCAGATATCGTGGCCGCTCTCTAAGAGCTGTTGGCTACCACTCATACGCTGAGTGGGAGCCACACGACAATATAACTTACTAATATAATCGGTTTATACCGTCTGCGAGAGGCCACAGCGAACAACGATACAGAGGTTGTTACTCAGTGTTCGACCGATCCGGTGAGTTGCTTGTGGTAGTCTCCGCAGAGTGGTTGTTGGGTTCCTCAGACTGACCGCTGGGTTGGGCCTCGGGCGACTCTCGAGTCTGGCGAATCGGTTCCCACTCGAGAGCATCGAACTCTTCGACAGCAGTTTCGACAGTTTTCCCAACGATGTTCATCTCGCGGGCCCGATAACTGGTGACCATCCGATAGGCAACAGGATACGCAATCGCCGTCGCGATTACGGCGAGAATCAGGTTCCCAAGCCAGAGACGTACCAGAACGTCGAATCCGCCATCCAACGTGATGTCCCCGCCATCGAAGCCCTCGACAGGCCCCAAAAGAAAGAACCCGAGGCTGATACTGGCTGCATACACGCCCCATTTGACAGGCGGGTTCAACACGAGCACCGAGGCAAACAGCGCGATCTTGTTGATCCGCTCGAACAGATACGCTAACACAGCAAACACGACGAGTCCCGCACCAAGGGTCGGCAGCATCGTAATAAAGACACCAAGCCCGAAGCTTCCTGCGACCTCGCGTGGTGTGTGCTCTTGAGTGAACGACTTGTGTAGTTCGTCCCGAATTCGGTTGAGGTATCCGTTCACCCGGCTTTGCATATCAGCAGAAGCATCGGTTGGGACAAAAGTATGTAGGGATCAAAGACCGAAGGGAAACGAAACAGACCGACAGATAACTGATAACTGACTGGCCAACAGCGACATGATTCCAGCCGCCGTCTGCCTCCCAAGGCGGTCTCGCGTGACCCCAAGTCGGCACCCTGCCGGCTGCCGGTTTGAGTCCTCTCACGGCTCTCCGCGAGACGTACAGAGACTGCCATGAGAATATGTTATCCATCCACTGTGTCCCTGTTGGTCGATGGCGCGCTGTTCGATAGTCGCTGGCCACCGGTGCTGTGGACACTTCAAACAGTATGTACTGTCGACACCGAGAGACGAACAGCAGTTTCGCTCAACTCGGAGGCGACAGATGCGTGATTCACCGTCGCTCGAGTCAGTGCTTTCTACCCTCGAGGCCCACCAGCTTACAGTCGTCTCGAACCGCCAACCGTATCGCCACAGCTTCGAGGACGGCGAGGTCGTCGTCGATCGACCCGCAGGCGGGCTGACCGCCGGATTGGATCCAGTTGTCCAACAGACCGACGGCGTCTGGGTGGCCTGGGGCGATGGCGAGGCCGACCGTCAGGTGACCGACAACGCAGACGCTCTGAGAGTCCCACCTGACGAGCCGGCCTACACACTCAAACGTGTCTGGCTCTCAGAGTCTGCGGTTGCGGACTACTACTACGGCTTTAGCAACCGGGTGCTGTGGCCGCTTTCCCACGGGCTGACCGAGTACCTCACGTTCAAAGAACGCTACTGGGAGCGATACCGAGCAGTCAACAGCCAGTTTGCTGACAGCGTTGTCGAGGCTGTCGAGGACAACACCGACGAATCGGTCGGGGCTAAGACAGCCGACTCCACAAGCGACGATGCAGAGACAGTCGTCTGGTTTCAGGACTACCATTTCGGGTTGGCTCCCCGGTTCGTTCGCGAGCGGCTCACTGAGACCGCTCTATTGAGTCAGTTCTGGCACATTCCGTGGCCCGAACGTGAAGTGTTTCGGGACTGTCCCCACCAGAGTGAACTGCTCGAGGGATTGCTTGCCAACGATCTGTTAGGCTTTCACATCCCGAAGTACTGTGGGAACTTCTTGGAGTGTGTAGCCACAATCCTCTCCGAAGCATCCATCGACTGGGAAAACCGGACAGTCACATACGAGGGCCACAAAACCCGCATTCGGGCGTTTCCGATGGGCGTCGATACCGAGGGCATCGCCGAGCATGCCGCCGCCCCAGACGAGGGATTTTGGACCGAGTTCCGTACCGAGTACGGCATCCCCGACGACCAGCAGGTTGCCGTCGGCATCGACCGGCTGGATTACACCAAAGGAATCCCAGAGCGCCTTGCGGCGATCGAACAGTTGCTGGCAGCCGAACCAAACTGGCGTGGAGCGTTCACCTACATCCAGAAGGCAACCGCAAGTCGGACGGCGATTCCGGAGTACCGTGAACTCCACAGACAACTCCAGCGGGATATCAAACGGATCAACGACCGGTTTGGCACCGACGAGTGGAAGCCAATCGTCGAGATAGACGATTATCTGTCCGAAGAGGCACTCTATGGGCTCTGTCGGCACAGCGACCTTGCCATTGTGAGCCCGCTGGCCGACGGAATGAACCTTGTGGCCATGGAGTACGTCTCCGCACAGATCGACGACACTGGCGTGCTCGTATTGAGCGAACACGCCGGTGCCCACGAGTTACTCGGGGATGCCGCAATTTCGATTGTGCCGACTGACAGTGAGACCTTCGCCGACCGGCTCGACCTTGCGGCCTCAATGCCCGACGAAGCCCGTCGCCAGCGCATGCAGGCACTCCGATCGACCGTCGCTGAAACCGACATTCAGTCGTGGATGGCAGACGTCTTCGAGACGACGCTGGCGGCTGTCGAACCCACAGATAGCTCACAGACTGATCTCAGATCACCGTAACCAGGAGGTTTTCACACGTATGAACCACCGTTCCTCACAACCGACGCCGGAATCAACCAGCCAGCCACCGCTCGTCTGGGCGGCCTTCGAGGAGCTTCGAGACAGACTCAGCGAGTCGCCCGGCTTGCTGTTTGGCACCGATTTCGACGGCACGCTCTCGCCGATTGCTGAAGACCCCACCGTGCCTGAACCAACTGAGCCGAATGTACAGTCGTTGGGCACCTTTCGTGATCATCCACAGGTTCGGCCCGCAGTGATCAGCGGTCGTGGGCTGGCTGATCTCCGTGAGCGGCTTGGGCTTGCGGGCATCGATTGTGTCGGCAATCACGGCCTCGAGGCCGATATTGATGGCTCCGGTGAGACCCTCCCAGATGCAGCCAGTGCCGAACCAGTAGTTGATGACGTCTGTCGCCGACTGGGCGGTCGGGTTGACGACATCGAGGGAACGGTCGTCGAAAACAAGGGCGTTACGGCGACAGTTCATTACCGCCAGGTCGACCGGGCGGCCGTCGAGACTGTTGAGTCCCACGTCCAAACAGTTGTCTCCGAGTACGGCAGGGGCGAACTCGAGATTCACGATGGCAAAGAGAGCCTCGAGATCCGGCCCGCGGCCGACTGGGACAAGGGTAGTGCTCTATCGCAACTTCGGGAGCACACCGACGACACCTGGCTCACGTTGTATATCGGCGACGATACAACCGACGAGGCGGCGTTTCGCGTAGTCGGCGACGAGGGTATTTCCGTCCATGTCGGCGACAGAGAGACGACAGCCGCCGGCTATCGGGTTCGGGACTCGACGGAGGCAGAAGTGTTTATCCGCTGGTTGGCAACCGATGGGCTGGCGGTGCTCTCGACGGCCGACCGCAGCAAAGGTGGCCCAGCGAAGCGATGAAATCGACAGCAGTGTCGACCAAGAGACGACGTTACCGCCCGGAACCCTTTTTTGAGTACCGACCGTAGCGTGGTTCATATGGGACTAGGCACGGATATGTATCGCCAGCAGATTCTCGACCACTACAAAAGCCCCCGCAACTACGGGGAACTCGAGGATCCTGATTTTTCACACACGGGCGAAAACCCCTCTTGTGGCGATACGATCCAGATGGATGTGCGACTCGACGACGACGGCGAAGAAATTGAATACGTCACGTTCACCGGCGATGGCTGTGCGATCTCACAGGCCTCGGCGAGTATGCTTTCGGAGCGACTTGTTGGGATGACCCTCGAGGAACTCGAAGCCTTAGAGACCGACGACATCGTTGAGATGTTGGGAGTGACGATCTCACCAATGCGGATTCCGTGTGCTGTGTTAGGCAACCAGGTCGCCAAAGACGGCGCGAAAATCCACAAAGGCGAACTCGACCCCGCAAGCGAGACGATTACCGAAGACTGAGACGCTGTGAGTCTGGTGTTGTGGAGTGGCGTTTGTGCTTACCAGTGACGTTCCTGTGAGTCTACGCGACGGTGAGACCAGTGATGTTTGTGCGAATATATGCGCCGATACGTATATTTTGGAACAGATTTTCATCTCCGGTGGTCGGCTTTCGACCGAGTTCGCTGCAAATATTGACGTATTCTGAGTCTTCCAAACAACGCGGGTAGTGGCCGGAGGGTCTATCTACTTGCAGAGATCTCCGAAAGAAGCGACTGTCGTGCTGTCGCAGACGACTCCCTTCGTTGCGGTTGTCGGTTTGTTTTAGCTGCCAGCGGTTGGTGATATGGTATGACGCTTGAAACTAACTATCGGTCACCCTCGAATGCCATCGAACAGCCCTCGGTGCAAGGTTCAAGCGGCACTGAACCAGACGAGTGGCGACTCGGCGAATACGACCGGATTGTCGTCGAAACCGACGGCTCTCCACGGTAGCTACAGCCGGTCGGCCAGATCCTCGGCGAAGTAGGTCACAATGAGATCTGCACCCGCACGCTTGATACTCAACAGTGATTCGTAGGCTGTCGCCTCGAGATCCAACCATCCCTTTTCAGCGGCCGCATGCAGCATCGCATACTCTCCAGAGACGTTGTAGGCGGCCACTGGCTGGTCGAACTCCTGACGCACGTCGCTGACGATGTCGAGATACGGCAAGGCAGGTTTGACCATCAGTACATCCGCGCCCTCCTTTATGTCCAACTGAACTTCACGCATCGCCTCTCGGCGGTTGGCGGGATCCATCTGGTAGTGTCGGCGATCACCGAAGGCGGGCGCACCGTCTGCAGCATCACGAAACGGCCCGTAAAACGAAGATTCGTATTTTGCGGCGTAGCTCATAATCGGAACGTGCTCGAAGCCGGCGGTATCAAGGCCACGGCGAATCGCGCCGACCATGCCGTCGGTCATACTCGAGGGGGCAACCATATCGGCTCCGGCTTTGGCCTGCGAGACCGCTGTGTCGGCGAGCAACTCGAGTGTGTCGTCGTTTTTGACCGTCAGCGTCGGCTCGTCGTGGGCGTGGGGTTCGACAACGCCGCAGTGGCCGTGGTCGGTGTACTCACAGAGACAGACATCGCCGATGATGTACGCATCTGTGTGGTCGCTGATTTCGCGAATTCCCTGCTGGACGACACCGTCTTCGGCGTAAGCCTCGGTTCCAATCGCGTCTTTGGTCGTAGGAACCCCGAAGACCATGACGGCTTCGACACCTGTTTTTCGGATTTCCTCGACACGGTCGGCAGCCTCCGAGACAGGAACGCGTTCGTGGCCCGGCATCGACGAGATCGGGCGTCGGTCATCGATTGTTTCGTCGATGAAGACGGGCGCGATGAGATCCCGTGCATCGAGCGTAGTCTCTCGAACAAGCGGTCGGATGCCGTCGGTTCGAAGTCGACGGGGCCGATCAGTGGGCTCGAATGGCATGCTCAGTTGTCAACATGCCGCAGCCAAAGAGATACCGTTCTGCAACTGGGTTTGGGTGTCTCGAGTTAGTCCGTCCGAGTCACATCCAGTTGGGACTCGAGATCCGCAAGCTCCTCGGAGTCGCTGATGAGTTCCAGCCGCTCGCGGAAGTGGTCGGTACAGAGACCCACCTTGATGCCGCCTTTCTCGGCTGCAAACGTGGCCTCATCCTCGCAGTAATGACAGCGCATACTCGCAGTTAGAGGTCTAGACGGTTTAACTCACCGCTGGCTGCAGTTGACGCCGGAACCGCTCGAAGTCTTTGCTGCCGACGCCGGTCTGTCCGACTGTCTCGCCGTGGGCGTCGCTGCCACCCGTTCGGAGCAAATCGGCGGACACACAGATCTCATCGAGCGAGTCAGTTGGGACGTCTCGAGGGTACGGATAGTCGTATTCGATTCCCTCGAGTTGTGCTGCAACATCGAGTGCCGCCTCGGGATCAGGGTACCGAAACGGGTGGGCGAGACTGACAACCGGACAGGCCTCGCCGAGCAGTTCGATCCCACGGTCGAGAGGTGTGACCGCTCGGGGCACATAACAAGGGCCGTCGTTGCCGATTAGCTCTGCGAACGCGCGGTCGACATCGTAGGGGGCCTCGCTGTCGGCTATGGCCCGCGCGATGTGTGGTCGGCCGATTCCAGGCCGTGGCTCGAGCGGAAGTTCGACGCCAAGGTGAGATTCGACCGCCTGGATAATCCGTCGGCCGCGCTGTTGACGGTCGGCCTGGAGTCGCTCGAGTTCTGCTTGCAGTTCGGCAGTTGGTTCGACACCGTATCCCAGCAAATCGAGACGCTGGTCGCCGGCATCGACGCGGAGTTCGATCCCCCGAATGATGCCGACACCCTCCCGTCTCGTCACAGGCGCCGACAGCTCAGGGTGGATAGTGTCGTGGTCGGTGACGGCGAGCCACGCAACGTTGGCCCGCCGTGCGGCCTCTGGGAGTTGTTCGACGGTGAGTACTCCATCCGACGCTGTCGTATGTACGTGCAGATCAGCGACCGGATTCGTGTTCATAACTTGTATTGTGAACCCGTATGCAAGAACACTCCGAGACTACCTTAATGAATATTAACAGTAGGGGTGACTACCCAATTCCTTATGGACAATCATTATAGTTCTCCGCTGATACAGCATAGTATGCGACTCAACGCAACCAATGACGTGTTCGACGATTCGCAGTATCCGAAAACCACGTCCGAGATAATCAACGAGTACGGCGACAACGAAATCACGCTTGAAAACGGCACCGAAACGGTCGGCGAAATCCTCGGTCGACTCGGCGAAGAGACGTTCGAGACGCCAGAAGCGGTCAGAGAGTCACTGTTCAGCGGCGTGAGCCACAAGGCCATCGGCCGGCGGTTCTACAGTGACCGCGACCAGTATACGCCCGGCGAACACGGCCCTCAACAGGTCTCGTTTTAGTCGGAAAGACCCTAGACGAACGTGACTGCCGAGGCGAGGGACAGCGGAAGGTTGCCTTTCCGGTAGCCTTCGATGCGCCCCATTGGCCGTACGCGAAAGACAACTGCCGGCCGGTGTCGAACCTCAGGCTGTTCGGCGGCGATTGTCTGCCAGGCGTCGTCCGGAAACGACGAACAGTCGACGAACAACACGACACCGCCAGCATGCGCATCAAGCTGGCCGTCAGTTTTCGTTTTTGCCGTCTCACGAACAGCCGAAAGCGGTGAGTTTGCCGACCGTCGGCTGGGCGGCAGCGGACGTGTAACCTCGACGAGGACGCCCTGGCCACCGTCAGATCCCGGTGGGTCTGCACGGAAATCAATCGAGTGGCCCGTCGTCACCTCGATTTCAGGTGCAATCTCGTAGCCCGCATCAAGCAGCAGTTTGGCTGCGTTGAACTCTCCCATCGCGGCGGTCATTCGGGTAAGATCCAGATAATCGGAAGTTCCAAGCTTGCCGGCCATCTCCGAGCGGTACGGATCGAGCGCGCCAGTGTGCAAAACCGACTCGTAGTACTCGAGAGCCTCGTCGGCGGTTGCGTCTGGAAACCCAGCGGCGTACTCGCGGAAAAACTCCCGGGTGGTCTCGCGGCCGTCCTTTGAGAGAAACACCGGCAAAAAGAACCACGAAACATGTGGATAGGCCTCGAGCCACGGCGATTCCATATGGAGTTGGGCCAACAGCTCGCGTTCGGCCCACCGCCGGATCGGGTACGGAACCTCCTGGAAGCCGTACTTATTCGTTTTCCAGAGAGAACTTGGCGTCTCAGTGTTGCCGAGCCAGTAGCCACCAGGGCCGCCGCTGGTTCCGTCGGGACCGCCGTCGCCATCAGTCCAACAAAACAGCGCGATATCGCCGTTGTCCATCTCGAAGCGGCGAGCCTGATAGCCGGACGGTGGTCGAAACCACGGAGAGTCCATCTTTGCGCCGAGATTCGACTCCAAAGGCTGGAGGATCTGCGATTGAACCCGACCGACAGACCAGCGTTCGGGGGCATACCTGAAGCGAAGCGGTCGTGCCACAATATCCATGAGGAAACGAGAGCAGTTACGTATTCTGATAGGGACAACCGACTCACTGCCGTCTGTTCGACCCAGTCGACCTGAACAATCGTTAGGTATATATTGAAACGATTCTAAGGTATGATATACCATGTCAATGGGTGCATATGACGAAGCCGAACACGAGCGACGAGAACAGAAAACCTCGACGGTCGATGCAGATTTCGATCAGGAACGCTCGGAGTTCCGCGGCTCTGTGACGTATGATTCCGGCGAGTCAGCAGACGAACTCCTCGATCAGTTCGCGAAGTTACAGCGTGAGTGACATCCTCCTCGCCGTAAACGGGACGAGACCTTTGGTCTCGCTTGCAGTCGGGCTACGCCCGACGACGGCGAGGCTTCCCACCGCACAAGGCGGCTGGTTTGGGAACCTCGGGTTGACACACC
>LKML01000057.1 GCA_001563795.1 Haloferacaceae archaeon B1-Br10_E2g22
ACAGCGCACCCAGCAGGACGATGCCGACAATACCGGGCAAGCCGACCCGTTTGATAACGAGCGGCCCGATGAGAAACGCCGCAATTGCGAGTGTGAAAACATACACTGGTTCTTCGATTGGCAATCCGGCAACCAACGGCAACGTGGTGAATATATTCATGGAAATTAAAGATATACGTCGTGAAACGTCAAATCAGGACAAAAGCGCTGTTTGCTAACTCAGAAACCGGGCGTCTATTAATAAATGGTGGTCTCACGGTGGCTGTCCAAGCCGTCACCGACCACTGTGGGAACTACGGCACTGGCTTCAGTCTGGACTCTCCGAGAGGCCAACCGGTCGATGGTGCACACAGACACAAGTCATATATAAATTTATCATAAACATTTATTCAGGGTGTAGTAGTTAATTCTCGTATGGAGCTCGGAGTACTCACAGTCCCACTCGGTGACCAGCCACGCAAGAAAGCATTCGCCTATCTGAACGAGATTGGCGTCGGCTGCGTCGAACTCGGCGTCGGCGGCTTTCCCGGCGACGACCACGTTGATCGAACCGAACTGCTCGAGGACGCCGACGCACGGGCCGACCTCGATGCCGAGTTGACAGATTACGACTTGGCGATCAGCGCGCTGGCGACCCACAATAACCCGCTGCACCCCGACGACGAACGGGCTAGAAGAGCCGATACGGAACTCCGAGAGGCAATCGAGTTGGCCGCCAAGCTCGATGTGAACACAGTCACCTGCTTTTCAGGACTGCCCGCGGGCGGGCCGAACGACGAGGTTCCCAACTGGATTACTGCACCGTGGCCTCTCGAGCACGCCGAGGCACACGAGTATCAGTGGACTATTGCCGAAGACTACTGGACAGACCTCGCCGAGTTTGCCGACGACCACGAGGTCAACGTTGCGATCGAGATGCATCCCAACATGCTCGTCTACGAACCCCACGGCATGCTCAAACTACGCGAGCTAACCAACGGGCGGATCGGGGCGAACTTCGATCCCTCACACCTCTACTGGCAGGGGATCAGCGTTACCGACGCGATTCGGCTGTTGGGCGACGCCAAGGCGATCCACCACTTCCATGCCAAAGACACCAAGATCTACGAGCCACAGGCCCGCGAGAAGGGCGTTCTCGATACAACTGACTACACTGACGAGCCTAACCGCGCCTGGCTGTTTCGCTCGATTGGCTATGGCCATGGCGAGAGCCACTGGAAAGATGTCGTCTCGACGCTACGGATGGTCGGCTATGAGGGCGCACTTTCGATCGAACATGAAGATTCGCTCACCTCGGCGACCGAAGGCTTGGAGAAGGCCGTCAACGTACTCTCACGTGCGATGTTCGAAACAACCCCTGGCGATGCCTACTGGGCGGAGTAACCATGTCTGAGCCACTGAAAATTGGGATGCTGGGCTACCGCTTTATGGGCAAAGCCCACTCGAACGCACTGGCTCGGCTCCCGATGTTCTTTGCTGACGCACCGACAATCGAACGCCACACACTCATAGGCCGTGACGAACACGCACTGGCGGATGCTGCCGAGCGTTTCGGTTTCTCACAGACGGCGACCGACTGGCAAGACGCACTCGAGGAGATCGACGTCTTCTACAACCTCGGACCGAACCACTTGCATGCCGAACCCTCCATTGCAGCCCTCGAGGCCAACACGCCCGTCTTCTGTGAGAAACCGCTCGCGCCGACGCTCAAGGAAGCCCGTTCAATGCGGGATGCGGCTGCCGACGCCAGTGTGCCGGCGGGCTGTGCGTTCAACTATCGATTCGTCCCTGCGATCCAGTATGCCAAAGCGTTGATCGAAAGCGGCAAACTCGGCGAGATCAGACACGTCCGCGGCCAGTATCTGCAGGACTGGCTGGTTGATCCCGACGCGCCGTGGGCCTGGCGGATGGATGCCGAGTTGGCGGGTTCGGGCGCGCTGGGTGATCTTGGTGCACACACGGTTGATCTCGCACGGTTCCTTGTCGGCGAGCAAGCCGGCGAGATCGAACGCGTCTCGGGACATCTCGAGACCTTTGTCGACGAACGGCCAGTCTACGCAGACGACGGCGAGACACTCGAGGAGTACCGGCCAGTGACGGTCGACGACGCTTACAGCGCCCAGGCCGAATTTTCGAACGGTGCGGTCGGCACATTTGAAGCCTCCCGATTTGCGACCGGTCATAAAAACGACCACACAATCGAGATTCACGGCTCCGAGGGCAGCCTCCGGTTCGGACTCGAGCGACTCAACGAACTCGAGGTGCTGAGTGCCGAGAGCCGAGGCTACGAGACGGTGTTGGTGACCGACGAAACCGACCCTTATGTTGGCAACTGGTGGCCGCCGGGTCACGTCATCGGCTGGGAACACACGTTCGTTCACGAAAACTACGAGTTCCTTTCGGCGGTTGCAGCCGACAGGGCTTTTTCGCCGTCCTTCGAGGAGGCCTACCAGGTTCAAGCGATTCTCGAGGCCATCGAGCGTGCAGACGACCGCGGCGAGTGGGTTGAATGCTAAGCAAAACAGCAGGCAACCACACTTAGCCAACAGGCGATGACACCGAGTGCCGCAGCGTCCAACAGATTCATTCTGTCAGCCGACATACTGGTAGTATGTCTCTCCGCCACTCAGTGTACTCACAGGCTAGTGCGGTCGATCGCGGTGAGCTTATCGGCGCGGCACTCGCGGTGCTGTTGGTGAACCTCGTCGGTGCCAGTGGCGTCGTGTTCACGACGCCCGAAAGCGAGTGGTTTCAGTCACTGACGCTGCCATGGTTCTATCCACCGACGTGGGCCTTTGGCGTCGTCTGGACGCTCCTGTTTACGCTGATTGGCGTTGCGGCGTATCTGGTCTACCGAGCCGGCACCGACCGCAACGACGTTCGGTTTGCTCTCGGTGTGTTCGTTCTCCAGATGGCCGTCAACGTGAGTTGGTCGCCGGCGTTTTTCGAACTCCAGGCACCCGGCTTGGCACTCGGCATTATCGGGCTGCTGTGGCTGCTAATCGGCGCAACAATCTGGGCCTTCTGGCGTGTTGATCGGCGAGCCGCTGGTCTATTGGTTCCCTACCTCGCTTGGGTGAGCTTTGCAGCAGTTCTCAACGGCTCAATCTGGCTGCTCAACGCCTGAAAGCACAGCCAGTAAGCGAAACGTCGTCTACACGGCTGATTACGGTTCGGGCTTCTGGTCGTCCAGCCGTTGTTCGGCTTTCTCGCGGTCTTCTGGATACCCAACATCGATCCGCCAGCCGTCGATACCGATTGCATCAATTGTTCGACCAGACCGAATCAACAGATCAATCGCTTCGCTGATCTCGTACTCCTCACGATTCGACGGTTGGACGAGCTTGCAGGCAGGAAAGATCGCTGGGGAAAACGTATAGAAGCCGGTCATCACGAGGTTTGATTCCGGCTCATCAGGCTTTTCGACGACATCCGTGATTTCACCGTAGGCGTTGGTCTCACAGACCCCATAGCGGCCAGCTTCGTCCCACGGAACCTCCTCGACGAGAAAGGCTGCATCCGCACGGTCTTCAGCCTGTCGACGAACGACATCTTGGAGGTTGGCGTTGAAGATATTATCGCCTAACATCAGCATGAAATCATCGTCGATGTGTTCTTCGACCATCAACAGGGCGTGGGCCAATCCCTTTTGCTCACGCTGGTGAGTGTATGTGATCGGAATCCCATCGAACGAATCACCGTAGTGTTCGATGATTGATTCTTTGAGATAGCCAACAACAACGACGAACTCATCGGCACCTAACTCGGCGAGCTGTTCGAAACAGTGTGTGAGCAGCGGTTTGTCAGCGACTTCGACCATTCCTTTCGGCTTATCGTTTGTGAGTGGTCGGAGTCGCGTTCCCTTGCCTGCTGCGAGGACGACAGCTTTCATACTCCGGATTACTACTCAACGGCTAAATACTTTCACCGTCGGTAATCTGTCCTGAGTGTCTGTCTGATAGACATAACAATCAAACCAGTTGCGACACTGGCTGTGAGTAATGAAACTCAGCGTTGTCGGCAGTGGCTATGTGGGGACGACGATCGCAGCCTGTTTTGCGGAGTTGGGTCATGAGGTGACCGCTATCGATATCGACCAGACGGTCGTTGAGGCGCTCAATCAAGGACGGCCCCCAATACACGAACCTGGCCTCGAGGAGCTTTTGGCCGATCATGTCGGCGACCGTCTAACCGCAACGACTGACTACGGTGCAATCGCTGCGACCGACGCTACCTTTCTGGCACTCCCAACGCCCTCCAAAGAAGACGGCAGCCTCGAGACAGCAATCATTCTGGCGGCCGCCGAATCAGTCGGTGAATCACTCGCCGAGAAATCCGAATCACATCTCGTCGTCACCAAAAGCACCGTCACTCCTGGCACAACCGAAACCGAGATTGCTCCGGTCGTCCGCGAGGCGGCCGGCGGCAGCGAGACGATCACCTTCGGGATGAATCCCGAGTTTCTCCGTGAGGGGTCGGCCGTCGACGATTTTCTGAATCCAGATAAGATTGTTCTCGGTACTGCAGACGACGAGTGGGCCGCAGACATCCTTCGGTCGATTTTCGAGCCACTGATTGAACGAACCGACGCCCCCGTGGTCGAAACTGGCATCCGGGAAGCTGAGATGATCAAATACGCCAACAACGCCTTTTTGGCTACGAAAATCAGCCTCATCAACGAGTTGGGCAACATCTGCAAAACCTACGGGATCGACGCCTACGAGATTGCGGAGGCAATCGGTCTCGACGACCGGATCGGCGAGCAGTTCCTCCGCAGTGGGGTCGGGTGGGGCGGGTCGTGTTTCCCGAAAGACGTTGATGCGATTATCGCCGCCGCCAGAGACCACGGCTATGACCCGGCGTTGCTGTCGGCTGCAGTTGGAGTCAACGACCGCCAGCCGGATCGAATGGTCGAGTTGTTGAAGCGCCACGTCGATCCGGCCGGCAAGCGAATTGCTGTCCTCGGGCTCTCGTTTAAACCCGGGACTGACGATATTCGAAACACCCGAGCGATGCCACTCATCGACGCGCTGCTCGACAACGGCGCATCGGTTGTCGCCTACGATCCAGTTGCGGCCGGCAACATGCGCGAACAGTATCCCGACATCACCTACGCCGACTCGCCGGCTGACGCACTAACAGGAGCCGGCGGCGCACTGGTCGTTACTGATTGGCCCGAGTTTGCTGATCTCGACCAAGAGTTCGATGCAATGTCAACGCCTGTCGTCGTCGATGGTCGACGAATTATCGAACGACGTGACGGATTACTTTACGAGGGTTTGACCTGGTAATAAAAAGACGGAACGGGCCTAGGTCGCTATTCGATAACAATCGCGCCGACTTTCCCCTGCTCGAGGTGCGGTTCGCAGATGTACAGATAGTTGCCGGTTTCGTCGAAGGTGTGTTCGACGGTGTGGCCGGCATCAGCGATTTCTTCTTCTTCGATGTCGACATCGATGTCGCTGTCTTCGTCGGCGACAACGTTGTGGCCGCCGCCCTCGCCTGTCCACTCGAAGGTGACAGCTGTTCCCGAATCAATTGCGACCGCAACCGGTGAGAAGCCAAGACCCAACTCGCCGCTGCCGACGTCGACTGTGAGTTCGTCTTCGCCGGTTGCATCGAGCATCTCTCCGTCGTACCCTTCGGCATCCCACTCGGTCAGGAAGGCGTCGACTTCCTCTGGTGGCTCGATCATCTCGTCGTCTGCTTCTTCTTCTGGCTCTTCTTCGGGAGCCTCTTCTTCGGTTGGCTCATCACCCGCACAGCCAGCAAGACTTACTGCAAGGGCAGTTCCCCCGATAGTGCGTACAACAGTCCGTCGGTCGAATCGATTTGAGTCAGTCATCGCTCCGCTTACAGATTAGTTATGACGCCAATTAAACTGTCTGATTACACACGCCATATAGGCAGTCTGGGTACCCCAGCCGCAAGCGATTGGTATACGAATCGTCACTCTATCCAACAGTCTTACACGAATTGAGTAGGGTGAGCCGCCGGCTAACAAGTATATTTATCCGAGTGTCGACTCTACGGTCAGCTAATGGTTCGCGACCCGTCGGGGCGGGACAACGAGTATCTGAGCGATGACGTTCTCGAGACGCTCGGAGATGAGCCAACCAGACGGATCATCGAGACGCTCTCTGAACCGATGACCGCAAACGAGCTCTCGGAAGCCTGTGACATCCCGCTTTCGACGATGTACCGGAAACTCGATACGCTCACTGATGCTTCACTGATTACTGAATCAACCAAAATTCAACGGGGCGGCCAGCATACGACCCGCTATGAGCTGGATTTCACCGAAATTTCGGTGCTGCTTTCTGAGAACCACACTCTCAGGGCCAATATCGACCGACCGAACCGTGAGTCGACGGCTGACCAGCGACTCGAGGAGCTGTGGGCCCAGATCCGCGAAGAGACGTGAACTACCTACTCACTCACGGCTTGGGCCGTTCGTTCCTCGAGGGTGTCGTCAGAAGCGGAGCTTCTGACTGCTAACCAGAACCTTCGGTTCTGGTGATGGAGATTCCTGATTCGATGACGCACTTTACATCTACAATATCGGAAGAGTCCGATGAACTAATTTCCATTCCGGATCACTGGTCGCTCGGCGAGAGATGACGTACTGACGAGACGACTCGCCTAGTAGTTGCCAGGGCGGCTCAAGTGGGTACCGTATCCCTCTCTGTCAGGTGGCTACCGTCTCTGTCTGTCAGAATACATCAGACAGACCGGATAGTCGGGCTCGAGTATCGGCAAGCAGCTAAAAGTCCGTGTAGCTGGTGTCATTAGATAGATACATGCGCGGCGAATCTTCACTCCGTGACCGCGTTGGCGGGTGGCGTGTTGTTCGGCTCACCGAGAGTGTGGTCTCGCTGGCCCGCGAACGAAACATTACGTTCGTCGCTGCGGGCGTTTCGTTCTATGCGCTGGCGTCGCTGGTACCGATGCTTTTGTTGGCTGTTGCGGTTACCACAGCCGTCGGCCTCGAGGTCGTCTTAGCCCAGATTCTGGATGCGGTCGAAAATCTCCTGACTGACACCGGCCAGCAGTTGCTCATCGATGCACTGGCCGATACCTCGGGTCGAGCCGCCGGAAGTATTGTCGGGCTTGTTGGATTCGTCTGGGGGACGCTGAAGCTCTCTCGAGGCCTCTCGAGAGCATTTGGCGAGCTGTATGCCTACGAATCAGCAGTAACTGCACGGAAACAGGTGTTCGATACAGTGGTTGTCTTCGGGTCGCTTTTTGCCGCAGTCGTCGTCTTGGTCGGCTTTGATCTCGCTGTTGCGTTCGGTCCCATACCGACGTGGATCGTCGGCCCACTCCAGCAGGTGACGCTGTTTGTTGCTCTGGTGGTCGCACTGCTGCCAATTTATGCACTGTTGCCACCGGGAAGACTCCAGGTTCGTGAAGTGTTGCCTGGCGCATTGGTCGCCGCAACCGGCTGGATACTGTTGCGGTTCGGCTTCGAGTTGTACACCGCCTACGCCGCTGAGTATCAAGTCTACGGCATTCTGGGCGCGCTGTTGTTGTTTATAACATGGCTGTATATGGGCGCATTCATCGTCCTGTTTGGAGCCGTACTCAACGCCGTCGCTCGAGGCCACATATAACGCGAGGTACCTACTCAGCCAGTCGCTCGCGGGCCGCAGCGACGACCAGGGGGAGATGCACGGTTGCATCGCCCACCACAGTCACGTTGCGTGCTTCTTTGGTGAGTTTCCCCCACGAACGGGCCTCATCCAGCGTGGCTCCCGAAAGACCGCCTGTCGTCGAGGGATCCATCGTAATCTGGACGCCGTACTCGTAGGCACCGGGCGTTACCAGCATCGTCTGGAGTGTGAAGTTCTTCGGGACGCCGCCGCCGACCAACAGACAGCCAGCCGTCTCAGCATTGTAGGCCAAATCCGTCAGCGGCGTCATATCCGACAGCGCATCGAGTGTGAGATCCGAAATCTGTGAATACATCCAGGCTTGGAGGCCAAAAACGGAGTCTTGGACTGCTGGACAGTAGACTGGCACGTCGTGTTCGTAGGCTGCTGCGGCGATGCCGGCGTCTTCGTCGATGTCGTCGGCCGCATTGCGTTCGCTGTTTGCCTTGCCAAGTTGCCGACACAACTCGGCGATGCCAACTGACTCTTGGTCTGCGAGCGGCGGAAACACGTTCTCACGGAGATGCGACTCGAGCAGCGAGAAATACTCCTGTGGCAGATAGACGTTGTAGATTCGATCGACCTGTTCGTCTCGAAGCTGTTCGTCGAACTCCTTGCCCTCGAGGTCAGGATGGTCGTGTTCACCGTGATGGTGTTTACCGCCAATGGCTTCGATAGTGTCATGTGTAAGGTTAGCACCGGTGGTCACGAGCACGTCGACGTGGCCGTCTCGAATCAGATCCGCAACGATCTGGCGCATTCCTGTTGGAACCATCGCTCCTGCAAGTGACATGAACACGGTGCAGTCATCGTCTGCGAGCATCTCGCTGTAGATGTCGACCGCCTCGTGAACTCCTGCCGCACCGATACCGGCGTGGCCGTACTGGTCGGCAAGTTCGCCGACAGACATACCAGCCCAGACGTGGCTGTGGCCGATTGGGTCGTGATCAAACGTCGTCCGTTCGGGTTCTTCATAGCCCATCTCGGTGTGATCATCGCCCGTCTCGCTGTGGTCGTCTCCAGCGTCGTGATCGTCTGTCATGTCGAGAGTTCTGAGAGCCATCCGTTTGAACCGTGCGATCCGTTCGTCGAGTGGTTCATTCTAGTTGATAGTCAGAAACGTAGCTGGCAGCCGACTATCAGTTAACACAATACATAATGAGGTGCCTCCGCAACCCTACACTGAACAGATGGTTGTGAGCACTGTCACGGTCGGTGGGATATACGCGCTTGCGACTGTCGTTGCGCTCGCAACCGGAATTTTCCTCTGGAATCGCCGCGAACAGACGGCTGCCCAACCGTTGAGCGTGGGTTCGGTTGCGGCGGCCGTCTGGGCCGGTGGGCTGTTCGTCTCGATGCTTCCTGTTGAGGGGCTTGCAGTCCAAGGTATCCGGGTGATGTATTTCGGCGTCGGTGTCGGCCTGGCTGCAATGTTCGTTTTCGCTCTCGAGTACACCGGCCGCGAGCAGTACGTCAACCGACGGCTGATGGCTCTGTTGGCGATTCATCCGCTCTTGTTGGCCGCATTCGCCGTTGTCAACCCCGGTGAGTTGTTCTTCAGTGGGCTTGATCCGACTGCCACAATTGGTGTTACCCAGCAGTGGGGCCCAGCCTTTTGGATCCACTCGGCGTACGGCTATCTGTTGGTAGTCGCCACCTCGTTGCTTATTTTCGAGTTACTCGTCCGCTCGACTCGAGCACTGTACCGCGGGCAGGCGGTGTTGCTGGCGGCTGGAGTGTTCGCGCCGTTGCCGCTGAACGCCGTCTTTCTGTCCGGGCTTGTCGAGTTCGATACGACGCCGCTGGGATTCGTTATAATGTGTACGTGTTTTGGGGCTGCAATGGTCAAATACCGCTTTGTTGATCTCTCGCCCATTGCTCGCCGACAGGTAATCGACAGCGTGAGAGACGGCATGATTGTTGTTGATACCACCGACCGGATTGTTGATATCAATCCTGCGGCCAATAAAATGCTCAAAACCGACGATCTGGTTGTTGGCCATGCTGTCGATGACGTCCTCACACTCGAGGAGTCGAAGGCTGCCTACGAGAAACTGACCGCGAGCCTCGAGGCCCACGAACAGACAGTCGATCTCGGTGATGTCTACTACCACATCGAATCGACACCGATGTATGATGGCCGAGACCGACACGTCGGCTGGCTGTTTCTAATGCAAGATGTTACTGCCCAGAAACGCCGCGAGCGGGAACTCGAAACCCAGATTGAGAAACTCGATACGTTTGCCCAGATTGTGAGCCACGATCTACGGAATCCAATCAGCATCGCCAACGGCTATATCGACCAAACCCGTGAGACTGGTAATCTCGAGAACCTCGACCGCGTTGAGACGGCCACCGCACGTATGGAAGAGATAATTGATGACGTCCTCGAGTTGGCCCGTGAAGGCCAAGCGGTGACTGAACCGACAACAGTCTCACTCCAGGGTGTGGCTCGAGACGCCTGGGAACACACCGAGACCAACGGCGCATCACTGTCAGTCGAGACTGACACAGTGATCAACGCAGATCCCGAACGGCTGACTCGTCTCTTCGAGAACCTGTTTCGAAACGCTATCGACCACGGAACGAATCCGGATGAATCGCCAGACGCCCTGACCGTAGCACTCGGAGTGACCGATGAAACCACAACAAAGGCCGTACTGTACATCGAAGACAATGGGGTTGGAATTCCAGCCGAAAAACACGATTCGGTGCTCAAAGACGGCTATACGACCAACACAAATGGAACCGGGTTCGGCCTAGCAATCGTCGCGCGAATCGCTGATGCACACGGCTGGGACATAACAGTGACAGACAGCGACCGTGGCGGCGCACGCTTCGAGATCAGCGGGGTAAGCAAACCGTGGGGGCCGTCGTCAACAACCTCGGGGTCAAGTGGTTCGAGAGACGAAGTCTCTCGTCATTGCCAGACGCAGTCTGGCAGGTAGCCAGAAATCTCTGATTTCTGGCCACATCACGGAAATCTTTGATTTCCGTACGACCCCGAGGCTTGTCAGTGAAAATCATCCGAGCAGCACGCCAATCGGTCAGATTCATCTGGACGGCGTCACGATTTTGTCCCACCTGCAATGAGCGAACTTCGCGTCTGTGAGACGGACGGCTATTTCGAGGGAAAAACGTGTCCCGCTTGCGGCGCGTCGGGCCGGAAAATCCTTTCTGCGAGCAAGCGCCGACAGGTCTCGAAGTTTCTCAGTGGCGCACTGCGGCATTTTCCGACGGATGCTGGGCTCACACTGGATGAGGCCGGCTGGGCCGACTGGGAGACAGTCCTCGACAGTACGCTTGGAAAATACGAGTGGCTCGAGGCCGAAGCCCTCGAGGCGATTGTGTGGTGTGATCCAAAAGGTCGGTTCGAACGTGACGGCGACCGGATTCGTGCGGCCTACGGTCACTCGGTGAAGGTCTCTCTGGAGGCAGCTGAGACATCCATCCCCGAGACGCTGTATCACGGCACTTCGCCCGATGCGCTTGAATCGATTCGTGATACGGGACTGAAACCGATGGATCGACAACACGTCCACTGCAGTGGGAGCGTTTCGGCTGCTCGCAACGTGGGACGACGACACGCCAGCGAGCCA
Source organism: Haloferacaceae archaeon B1-Br10_E2g22 (assembly GCA_001563795.1). GTDB lineage: Archaea > Halobacteriota > Halobacteria > Halobacteriales > Haloferacaceae > Halohasta. The sequence continues at coordinate 11,252 of LKML01000057.1, forward strand.
GTCGTCTTGGCAATCGACGCCGCCACACTTTCCGACGACGGCCACAAAATCACCAAACGCGGCACGAGCGTATATACGACCGACAACGTTCCGCCGGCGTATCTCAAGCGCATCGAATAACACGAGAGACAAACAGTCCGAAACCCCCTATGAACTGTGTCAAATCGACTCAGGCGACAGCCGAGACGCTTTCTACTTTTAGGCAAACAAAAAAAATTCTCCGGTTGGAAAAATTTATGTTCTGATAGCAAAAACCAGTCAGTATGGAGACGACAGCAGTCGACAAAAAAGGGCTCTCCGGGCAGTCCTCGAGTCCCCCCGCACAGTCAGTACTCCGTCTACAGGCTGTGTCTGTTGTCATTACGTTTGTTGGTCTGATCGGCGGTGGTCTCGGAAGCTGGGTTGGTGCGTCCTCGAGCGTAATCTGGGCGTGCTATGGGGCCGCCTACGTGTTTGGCAGTTGGTACGGCATCAAAGAAAGCATCGGCGCACTCCGGGAACCGGTCGTCGAAATCGACCTGCTGATGGTGCTTGCGGCAGTCGGTGCGCTGGCAATTGGCGCACCGTTCGAGGGAGCGATGCTGTTGTTTTTGTTTTCGCTTGCGACCGTCCTCGAGGAGTATGCAATCGGACGATCTCGGACGGCAATCAAATCGCTCGTCGAGATGCGGCCCGAATCCGCCCACCTCCTGCGTGAGGGCAGTGAAGTGACCGTCCCAATCGACGACGTAGAGATAGACGATGTGTACGTTGTCCGGCCGGGCGAACGACTGCCGCTGGATGGCGTCGTCACGTCTGGCGAATCCGAAATCGACCAATCATCGCTAACCGGCGAGTCAGTGCCAGTCCCCAAAGCACCTGGCGACGAGGTCTTCGGCGGAACAATCAACGAAACGGGAAGCCTCGAGGTTCGGGTCACGCGTAAGGCCCACGAATCGGCTATCTCGCGGCTGATTCATATGGTCGAAGACGCCCGAAGCAAACAGGCACCCACACAGCAGCTTATCGACCGCTTCGAGCAACCGTACGTGTTGGCTGTCCTTGCGATGACCGTACTCGCAATCGCCCTCCCGCTTGTGGTCTTGGATTCGCCGTTCGATTCAACGGTGTATCGGGCGATCACGCTCATGGTTGCGGCCTCACCGTGTGCGGTAATTATTTCGACACCTGCAGCAGTGCTGTCGGCAATTACCGCAGGCGCACGGCAGGGAGTGCTGTTCAAAGGTGGTGAACATATCGAAACCGCAGGAGACGTCGACGCCGTCGCGTTCGACAAAACCGGCACGCTCACCGAGGGTAACACGCGTTTGACAGCGGCGATCGCTCGCGGGGATTCCCCCGCTGGTCGCACGGAGATAAGCGACGACGAGTTGTTGGCGCTGGCGGCCGCCGTGCAGTCGCGATCCGAACACCATCTCGCCGAGGCAACCGTCGAGGCCGCAGGAGACCGCTCGCTCGAGTTGCCGTCCGCAACCGAGTTCAACGCGGTTGTCGGCAAGGGCGTTCATGCGACCGTCGACGGGGAGACAATCCACATCGGTAACCCACGCTACTTCGAGACGGAACTTGCCAACCGCCCTATTGAGGGAATCGACGAGGGGCTAACAGCCGTCGAAAAACTGGAAGCATCAGGAAAAACGAGCGTGCTCGTTGCGCGTGAATCCGCTGAGCAGGTCGCCGTTGTCGGCTGGTTAGCCTACACAGATTCGGTTCGTGCGGGGGCTGCCGAAATGATCGAGCGACTCCGAGAGAGCGGTGTCGAACGGGTCGTCATGTTGACTGGTGACAACCAGCGTGTGGCCGAACACATCGCCGCGCAGGTCGGCATCGATGAGGTCTACGCTGGGCTGCTTCCTGAAGAGAAAGTCGAACATATCGAAACGCTCACCGACCGGCATGAAGCCGTCGCCATGGTCGGCGATGGCGTCAACGACGCCCCCGCGTTGGCCAGAGCCGACATCAGCATCGGCATGGGCGGAGCCGGAACCGATGTTGCCCTTGAGACAGCAGATATCGTCCTCATGTCCGATGATCTCGACAAACTCCCGTATGCCTTCTCGCTCAGCAGAGAGACGAAAAAAACGCTGTACATCAACTTCTCGATCGCCTTCGGTGCGATTGCAATTATGGTTGCTGCAATACTCACCGCCGGGATTCCGCTCCCGCTTGCTGTCGTTGGCCATGAGGGCTCGACGGTGCTGGTATCGTTGATCGGACTGCGGCTGATCGGATTCAGTGGCTGATAGGGTGGCCGACAGGCAGCCGCCAGTTTGCTATGGCGGCTATCGCTCTCTCAGTGGACGGACGGATTCTGCTTTGGCGCGTCACCTCAGCAGCCGTCGCACCCGAGTTGGGTGAGCCTCGAGTCGGTATTCTTAGCCACTGGGAGCAGGGGTGTGATATTTATATATGTAACTCAGAGTTACAGCTATGAGTTCGGACGGCGTCAGCAACGACGCAGCCAGCAACCAGCCGCTCACGGAAACCCGTGATTTACGGGTGGTCTTGGAAATAGAACGCGGCGGTCCATGTTTTGTCGACGACCTCGAGGGCGATGTGATTGATGTTGACGTCCGGGTCGACGACGGCATCTGTCAGTCAGAAGTCACTGTCTGTGAGTCCTGTGAGACCGACACAC
>LKML01000058.1 GCA_001563795.1 Haloferacaceae archaeon B1-Br10_E2g22
CACCCGTAGGCGTGCGCTTGAACAGCGGGACGTTGAACGTGAATGGCGAGTATTCGCCTACCGCCCTTAGCGGTTAGAACGGGAGTCCACGCTGAATGCCACGCCCTTCAGGGCGTGGGAGCTTACTCACCCGGGTACGCATTACCAAGATCTCTCGGGCAGGCATCGCGGAGTTGTGCGAGCAATCACAACAGCAATGTGTTGTGGCTTCCCACAGACCACCAGCGCATCTGTATACGGTGTGTGACCACAGACACTGACGTATTATGCCGCTTGAACTCACTCAGATCGGAACCGTACGAAGCGACTTTGAACAGCCAGCAGATCCCGAACGCATGCGCTCCCGGGAAAGTCGGATCGTCCTCGAGCCATCGTTAGAAGCAGGCCTCACCGGTATCGAGAGAAACGACCATCTGGTTGTCCTGTTTTATCTCCACGAATCAGACGGATACGATCTTGTTGCTCCTCGACGAGACGGAATCGAGCGTGGGACGTTCGCCTGTCGAAGTCCGTACCGTCCGAGCCCCGTCGGATCGACGACCGTTGAGTTACTCGAGCGGGACGGCCGACAGCTTCGAGTTGCTGGATTAGATGCGATCGATGGCACGCCAGTGATCGATATCAAGCCGTATGCGGCGTCGCTGGACTGTCCTTCACGACCCGAGAGCGACGATCATCTTGAGGATGAGTAGTGTCGATTCGGAGCAGTACGGCTTAGTCAGCTGATTCTGTGTCAATCGGTGTTTCAGGGACGACCAGCCGCCGCTCGTCGTGTTCGTAGATCGTAGCCTCAACGCCGTAGACGGCCCTAACTGTACGAGCAGTTAACACGTCGGGGGTACCTACCGCCTGGAGTTGTCCTTCTGAAAGTAGTGCCACCCGGTCACAGTAGCGGGCCGCGAGATTTAGATCATGGATCGCAATCACTCCCGCCATCTCGTCCGTCCGGACGCACTCGACAACAAGCGACATTACATCCAGGCGGTGTTTCAAATCGAGCGCGCTTGTCGGTTCATCAAGCAACAGGACAGCGGGGTCGCCGACGAGTGCCCGCCCGAGGCGGACTTTCTGTTGTTGGCCACCCGAAAGCTCGCTCACGTTCCGGGTTGCGACGTCTTCAAGACCGAGTCGGTCAATGATCTGGGAGACAGCCTCACGGTCTTCTGGGCTCGGCGACCAGCCGCCGTGAGGGCGTCGACCCAACAGGATTGTTTCGAAAACCGACGCCGGGAAGGCCCCCGATTCGGATTGCGGAACGTATCCGATCCGACGGGCGCGTTCGTCTGCTGGGAGTCCGGCAACCCGGTCGCCATCAAGCATGATAGTCCCCTCATCAGGCGAGCACAACCGATTACAACACTGCAACAACGTGCTTTTGCCGGATCCGTTCGGCCCGAGAAGTCCCACCAGTTCGCCTGGTTTGACCGCCAGGTTGATACCATCGAGTACCTGGTGGTCGCCGTAGGCGAACGCAACGTTACGGATTTTAATCATTGCCAGTACTGCCTCCCTTCGATGACGAGATACAGAAACAGTGGCGCGCCGAGAAACGATGTCAGGATACCGACTGGCAACACGACCGGCGAGAGCACCGTTCGTGCAGCCGTATCGGCGACCACCAGCAGTGTTGCGCCGACGATAGCCGATGCCGGCAGAAGGTACCGCTCGGTGCCACCGATGACCAACCGGACGATGTGTGGGGCAACCAACCCGACGAAGCCGATAATGCCGACAAAGGAGACGATCAGCGCGGTTACGAGCGATGCGACGGCCATACCCCGTATTCTGAGTGATTCGACGTTTATTCCGAGGCTTTTGGCGGTCGCAGTTCCCGCATCTAGGACGTCGTAGTCCCAGCCGTGCCACACGAAGTAGGCTGTCGCTGCACAGACGGTGGTAGTCATCACGAGCACCTGCGACCAGCCCACCCGTCCGACATCGCCGAACGTCCAGTAGACAATTGCTGCAAGCTCTGTGTCGCTGGCAACGTACTGCAAGAGTGTGAATCCGGCCTGAAACATCGACCCGAGTGCAACCCCTGTCAGAATCATTGTCTCAGGAGTCGCACGACGGTAGGTCACCAACGCCAAAATCACACCCGTCGAGACCATTCCTGCGAAAAAGGCAGCAATCGGTGTCAACGATCTGGCCACCAGCCCGCCGGACGCACCGTCAGCACCAACTCCGGTCACAATAATCGACAGTGCCGCCCCGAAGGCAGCCGCCTGGGAGATCCCGAGCGTGTAGGGTGCGCCCAGCGGGTTCCGAAGGACAGTCTGCATCGCCGCACCAGCGACCGCCAGCCCGCCGCCGGCGACAATTGCCCCGAGCACACGTGGCAGTCGGTTTCGCCAGACGATGTTCCGGTTCAGTTCGCTTCCGCCACCGGCTACCGCAGCAAGCAACTCTGCAAGCGGAACGCGAACTGACCCAACTGAAAGAGCGACCAGTGTGGCAAAACCGAGTAGTAACCCGACGCCGCCGAGAAACTCGAGGCGTCGACGCCGACGCCAGCCCACCTCAGTGCGAATCGTCTCAGTCATGGCAGTTCAAGCTGTTCGAATGCCGAATACTCCTCAACAAGTGCGTCGTACAGCGGTTCACCAAGCATTGTCTCAAAGATGGTCTCGGTTTTCGACTGAACCGAGACATCAGCAAAGCGGTCGGGGTACACACGCGTTCCAACGAAGTAGGCGTTGGCAAGAACCGACCCATAATTGGTATGATAACTGGCATGTGGCAAAATCGCGTAGGTCTCGCCGGCTTCGACGGCTGCAAGCGATTCGTACTCGGGATTGGAGTTTACGTCCTCACGAACACGCGAGAGGTTCGCCCCACTGAGAAACATCCTCTCGGGGTTCCAAGCAAGCAACTGTTCGGTACTAACCTGCACCGAATCGGCGTTGGTGTCGACGTCGCTGGCGACGTTCGATACGTCTGTCCACTGGAACGGGGCAAACTCGGGGCGGGTTGTCCGTAGGCCGTGGGCACCCTCGTGATTGATTGCACCGACGTACGCTCGGTCGCCCTCGGATGCAGCCGGATCGGCTGTCCGTTCTTTGAGGTCGGCAATCACCTCTTTGACGAATTCGATCACTGTTTCGGCCCGTGAATCCTTGCTGAGTACGTCTCCAAGCAGTCGCCACGTTTCGAAGACTGTCTCTCGTGCAGTATGATCCGCAAAATCGACGATCTCGAGACCGACAACAGGTGTTTCAGTCTGGGATTGCAGTGTCGCTGCACGAGAGGGCTCGCCATAATAACAGATGAGATCCGGATCGACCGCAAGAATCCGTTCGGTGTTGCCGCCAGCGTTCGGTCCGCCGTCTCCGATGATGGGCGTTTCGTCCAGATCCGGGTTCGCCAGATTGTATGGAGCCCGTTGTGCTGGTTCGTTTTCGTCTTCTGTGCCGACGACCAGGTCGGTCGACTCGAGATATGCAAGCTGGCGAAGCGACCCTGGCCCGACGCCGACAACACGCTCGACAGTCTCCGGGACGGCGACTGTCCGGCCGAAGCCGTCGGTGAGTTCTCGCGTTGTGTCGTCTGTCGATCCGTTTGAAAGCGGTACAGAGTTGCTACAGCCGGCTAATCCAGTAGCTGAGAGAACCCCTAGCCCAGCGAGCACCTCGCGGCGGTTCATCGACCAATGGTATCAACCAACATAATATTACTATTTTGGTTTTGAGTAATATTGCGACCGATGAGAGAAACATTCGAAGCAAGTACCACCGCAAACGGCAACTGTTCTCCAGATATGCCGCCAGCTGTGTGGTTTTCTCCGGCTGATACTCCGATACCGCTTTTGTGTATGTACCCGGAAAGAAGAATCCTGTCAACACTCCTAGCCTACTCCAGAGGCATCTGAGAACAGACTCGAATCATCGTCGAGTACCGACACTGGCGGTGTAATCGAGATCACACCGCCTCGCTACTCAGTCGTCTGTTGTTGATTGACACAGTCGCTCCAAGAGCGTTACTGCCGGGGCTTTCGTCAGTGGCTTGTTGCCGTTGCCACACTGTGGGGACTGCACGCAGGCCGGACAGCCCTCAGCGCAGTCACACTCCGCAATGAGTCCAGCCGTCCGAGCCATTAGCTCCTCGACGACATCGAAGCCAGCCGCGGTTAGCCCGACGCCGCCGGGATAGCCGTCGTAGATGAACACTGTCGAGCGGTCGGTGTGTGGGTGATGCGGTGTCGAGATGCCACCGATGTCGCTGCGATCACACAACAACAACAGCGGAAACAGCGAGATCATTCCGTGTTCTGCGGCATGAATGCCGCCGTTGAACTCCTGGTCAGTGAACGCCGCTCGGAGGTCGGTCTCAATACTCGGTGGAACCGTAAAGTAGAGGCCTTTGGTACGGAGCGTTGTCTCGGGCAACTCGAGGTCTTGCTCGCCGAGAACATCACCGGTTGTGCGATCCTTGCGCTGAAAGCCTGTGATCTGTATGGTGACAGTAACGTCGGCGTAAACTACCTTGGCGTCTTTGTCACACTCGTTGTCGTATGGAAGCGGTTTCGTGAGGAGATCCTCGTTGACCTCGAGTGATTTCTCCGAGAGAATCTGGGTGTAGTAGTCGGCCCAGGTGGGCTGCAGTTCGGCCACATCGCGATCCAGATCCAGTGTGGCGACCTCGTAGGTTTGGCCTTGCTGGTGATAGATCGCTCCGCGATGGGCATCTCGCAGGGCATCCTCAAATCCGAGCGTGGCGATCACGTCATTCGAGCGACGATCCAAGAGGTCAACCTCTCGGTCTCCAACCGTCCGGAGGCTCATCTCGTGTTGGGGGCTGCCGTCGCCGCTGTAGATCCATCGGATTCCGTTTTCCGTCTGTCGGCGCTCGAGTCGCCCGGCGGCCTCGAGTTCGGTTACGATCTCCGAAAACGACTCGCCGAAGTACGGCTGGTCTTCGACTGACAGCCAGTTTTCGGCGGCTGCACTGGCAATGTGAGCTGGCATCAGTTGCCTGTTTTCGGGATCAGCGACAGCGCGTTCGGGGTCGGTCTCGAAAAACGCCTCTGGGTGAGCCATGAAATACTGATCGAGTTGGTCTTCGCCGCCGACAAACGCGACGAGCGCAGGGTCGGTTCCGCGGCCAGCGCGGCCGGCCTGTTGGCTGGCCGACATTCGGGTTCCGGGATAGCCATCCAAGACAACGGCGTCGAGACCACCAACGTCGACGCCCAACTCGAGGGCGTTCGTGCTCCAGATTCCCCGCAACTCGCCGGCCTGAAGGGCGTGTTCGATCTCTCGGCGAGTGTCGTGTTTCAGTGCAGCCTGGTAGGCCCGAACCTGTTGGGCCAATTCGTGGTTCCCACGCTGACGCAGTTCGGTCGCACTTTCGGTGGCGTACTGTTCGGCCGCCTGTCGAGCGCGGGTAAACGCGAGTGTCTGGTAGCCTCGTGAGACGAGATCAACGAACAGCTGTTTTGTTTCGGTGTGGCTGGATTTGCGCCGACCGGAGCCGCGGCCCTGCCAGCCGTCGTCGTACTCGGGTGGATTCCACAACAGCCAGTGTCGAGGCCCACGACCGCTGGTATCGTCGTCAATCAGTCGATAGCTCTCTTGAGGACGACCGGTGATCCGGGCGGCGTGTTCGACTGGATTACCGATGGTCGCCGAACAGCAGACGAACTGTGGGTCAGCGCCATACCGCTCGCAGATGCGATTGAGCCGACGCATAACGAGCCCAACGTGAGTGCCAAACACTCCACGGTAGCTGTGGACTTCATCGATGACGACCACCTCGAGCGATTTGAAAAACCACTCCCACAGTCGGTCTGCATACGGCAACAGCGCATAATGCAGCATATCCGGATTCGTCAGCAACACTGTAGGCCGGCGGTCTCGTACTGTGCGCTTTTCAGTCTGTGTGAGCCGGCCGGTGTACTGTGCAACCGAAACACGGCTGCCGAATCCCAGCCCTTTGGCGAGGTCGGTCAGCGACTCCTGTTGGTCGGCGATCAGCGCATTCTGCGGGCCAATATATAAACTGCGAGCGCCGTGATCCATCGCCCGCTCGAAAGCCGGAACCGTGTAGGCGAGTGATTTGCCACTGGCGGTTTCGGTTGCAACAACGACGTTGTTGCCGTCACGGACTGCGCTGATGGCTTCGGCCTGGTGGGAATACAACGAGTCGATACCGCGGTCAGAAAGCGCGGCCTCGAGTCGGGATTCGATCTCGAGATCGGTCGTTGTCGCCTCACGGGCTGGGAGGGTTTGGTGGTCGACCAGTTGGTCAGTGTAATAGGGGCGTGCGGTGAGCCACTCGACCAGATCGTTCACACTGTCTCTGGGAAGCCAAGAAGTATACCGATTGTGGTGAGTTTATCAGTGGATGTCGACAGCAGGGTTTGAGGGGGGTCGCTGGTTACTGTCGCTTCGACCACTTTTAGAGCTCACTACCGGTTGTTTCGCTCACGTTCGATCCGTCGATCTTGCTCCTCGTGCTCGCTTAGGTCGGCGCGTACGGCTCGCTCAGCGGCCCGCCGATCCATGATCCGGCTGCTATCGGTTCTCGAGGAGATACCTTTCCACAGGGCCACTGGAAGGATGACTACAATCAGGAGGATGACGGCGAGTTCGATCATCACTTACCCAAAAAAGACATCCAACAGGTCGCTCGTTCCCACATCGGATTGGTACAGTTCGGTGTAGCCACAGTTGGTACACGATACCGTCTGGAACCCGCGATTCTGGATGTTGAATAGTTTGCTCAGCCCGCCACCGGCCGCCGCGATCGAGTCGACTTCTGCTTCGGTGTGGCCGCATTTTGGACAGCCGTTTTCTTCAATGTCGTCGAAGGGCATGTCTGCACGTAGTGTCAATCGACGTAATATTGTTTCGTTGCCAGTTTCTACAGCGGCAATTAATACGAGTGAATCGACTCACCTTTGGCGGCTTCGGCGGCCTCGAGAAGTGCTTCTGGGAACGTAGGATGGGCATGAAGCGTCCGTGTGATATCGTCCAGCGAGGCCTCGAGTTCGAGCGCAAGCGTTGCTTCGGCAATCATATCCGAAGCGCGAGCACCGACGACCCGCACGCCCAAGAGCTGTTCGTCGCTGTCAGCGATGACTTTCACGTAGCCCGAGGGTTTGTCCATGGTCAGTGCCCGCCCCGAAGCACTGAACGGGAACGTTCCGACCTTGAGTTGTTCGTGGGCCTCACGGGCCTCGGTTTCGTTGAGACCGACCACCGCGACTTCGGGGTCGGTGTACATGACCGCTGGGATATACTCAGTATCGACGGCTGCGGTCTCGCCGGCGGCGACAGCAGCGGCTACTTTCCCCTCATGGTAGGCAATGTGTGCTAAATACGAGGGGCCAGCGGCATCACCTACACAAAAGATGTTGTCGTCGGTGGTTTGCATCCGGTCGTCGGTTGCGATGAACCCCTGTTCTGTTAGCTCAACGTCGGTGGTATCCAACTGGAGGGTTTCATACGCCGAGTTCGGCTCTCGTCCGGCGGCGACGATGATGTAATCGCCCGAAAGGCGGAGTTCCTCGCCGTCCCGTTCGGCGACGAGAACCGGCTTGCCTGTCTCGTCGTACTCGAGGCCCTGGGCAAACGTCGAAGTATAGATATCCTCGCGGTACATCTCGTTGGTTTCCTGAATAGACTCAACAATCTCTTGTTCGAACCCTGACAGCACGCGCTCGAGTGCTTCGACTATTTTGACGCGTGTGCCGAACTTGGTGAACTTGGTGACCGCCTCCATGCCGATGTAGCCGCCGCCAACGACGACCAACTCCTCGGGAACCGACTCGACCCGAAGGACTTCGCGCGAGGAGATAACCCGATTCTGGTCGAACTCGAGACCGGGGATTTCGAGCGGTTCAGAGCCGGTTGCGATGATCGCAGAATCGAACTCGAGCGTCTGTTCGACGCCTTCGATGTAGAGTGTCGTTGAATCTTCAAACCGGGCGGTGCCGGTGACGATATCGACGCCGTGATCGTTGAGACTGTCGAGAACCTGTTGGTCGAGGCGGTTTATCACTTCGCGTCGCCACGCTTGAATCGCCTGGAAGTCGACTTCGATATCGCCGGTTTCGATGCCGAGGTCGTTCCAGTGGGTAATATCGCGCTGGAAGCCGGCGGCATGAATCAACGCCTTGGCCGGGATACAGCCGTGATTTAGGCAGACGCCGCCGACTGTTTCACGCTCGATAAGGGTGACAGCAAGGCCCTTTTGGGAACCACGAATCGCTGCGGTGTAGCCGCCGGGGCCGGCACCAACCACGGCGAGATCCGTCTGTGTGGACATACTATCCCGTGGTACTGTGTCCTCATAGGGTTTCTTCAGCGCGGAGTGAATGGACTCTTGGCTGAGACTGCCGGCGCAGTTCGGCACGCTATTTCTCAGTGGATCTCACCGCTGTGTCGCCGATTTCGAGCCTGCTTAGCAGTCGATTATCTCGAGGGTATCGCCCGGCGAAACCGCCTCGGCGACTCCGGCCGGCAGTTCGACAATCGTATCCGCACTGGCCCGCCCTAGGCCAATCCACGGTCGCAGTTGCTTGACGGCAGTCACCTCGTTGTCCACGATCCAGACTGCATCAATCCGAAAGGGGACGAAAAGCATGTGGAGATCCCGCGATTTGACTGTCTCGAACCGAAAGACGAGGCCGTAGTCTTCGGGAATCGCGCGTCGAAACATCAGGCCTCGGGTTTTTGCCCAGAGGCTGTCGGCGAACTCGAGGTCGGTGGCAAGCACACGGTCGGCCTCGCTGGATTGCGGGCGATGAACGAGTCGCACAGCATCGAGTTAGTCGGCCAGTATTTAATTGTCCGGGTCTAAGCCGACGTATGGAACGGACGCCTGACGGAACACCGGTTGGCGTCGACGATCCCTACGAAATCGCCGGCGTGTGTGATCATCTCACCAGCGACGGCCGGTGTCGGCTTGCACTCGGCCACGCTGGCGTCGATCCTGCGTTCGCCGCCGAGCGGGCGGCCGAAGACTACGTCTGTCACGTTGGCGAACACAGAATGTGGGCTGAGTGTCGCCAGTACCGATCGACGACAAACGACAGAGTGTGTGAACGCTGCGGGCTCGAGGAAGTTCGGATGGCCCACGATGAGTCTCGGCCGCTGCTCGAAGAACACCACCTGTCGTATGCCGACCGCGAGGGGACGAGCCACGAGATCACCGTCTCGCTGTGTCGCTGGTGTCATGCGAAAATACACAACTCCTTTGGGCGAATTGACGATGACGTTGCTCCCGACCCCGAGGCCATCGCTGAACGCGAAACCCGACGCGCCGCCGAAGCCGAAGAACTCGGGTTTCGGTCGGCCCGAACCCGCAGCGACGAGTGAGTCGCTAGCGGTACCCGTGGGCTGGTACTGTACTGTGATCACATCGCCCATAGTGAACAGCACTCGAGAACTAGAGGCGGTTTTGTAAAACCGCGTGATTCGAATTCTATTCGAAATTACAGCCTATATTTGCTAAAATACGACCATCACAACAGAGAGTAGGAAGAGTATAAGGACATACTAAGACATTTGTGCATATGTTTTAGTGTTAGCGGCATGACGTGTGTGGCATGTATACAGACACCACGACACACGATTCGGTCAGCACTCGAAATGCCGGCTCGAAACTGCGAGCACACAGTCGTCCTCGAGGAACGAGATGCCTCAGCTGAACCCACTATACGATCCTGCAGAACACTGCCAGCATACCGTATGATCCGAAATACCCAACCTGTCCGACGAAGCATTGAGGTCGAATACTGGGTAATCGACGACGAGGGACGACTGGTCGAACCCGGCTCACTCGTTGAAGCCACACCGGGGGCCGAACGGGAGTTCGTCGAGCCGTTGCTCGAGGTCAAAACCACACCGTGTGAGTCGACGGCCGAACTCCGTGCCGAACTGCTCGAGCGGCTTGCGGCGGTTCTCGAGCGAGCTGACGAACTCGACAAAGGGTTGGTGCCTCTGTCGACGCCACTCAACCAGGCCGAAATCGAAGAGATTTCCAGCGAGCGAACCCGGATTCAAAACGAAGTCATCGGCGAAGACTTCCGGTATGTCCGCCACTGTGCGGGCACCCACATTCATTTCGAACAACAGCCCGGCTGTACAATCGATCAACTCAACACGCTGATCGCACTTGATCCTGCCTTCGGGCTCGTCAACTCCGCACGGCATTTCCAGGGCGAACAGTTGGCTGTCGGCGCGCGCTCGAAGCTGTACCGCCAGTTGGCCTACGACGGACTGGACGGCCAAGGCCAACTGTGGCCCTACGTCACAGACCGCCAAGAGTGGGAAATGCGGCTTGAAAGTCGCTACAAAGCCTTCTACGAGCGTGCAATCGACGCCGGCCTCAAAGATGAGGCCATCGAATCCTGTTTCGACCCAGAAAGCGCCGTCTGGACGCCCGTTCAGCTTCGAGCCGAGTTCGGCACCGTCGAGTGGCGCTCGCCGGATGCCACACTGCCAAGCCAGATTATCCAGTTGGCCGAAACAATGGGCGAGATCATCGAGCAAGTACGCGACACAGATGTGAGGATTGGCCAACCGGCCAGACGAACCGAAGACGAAATCGTCATCCCACCGTTCGAGACAGTCACCGACTACGTCTACGAAGCAATTCGTGAAGGGCTCGATTCGACAGCCCTCAGGTCGTATCTCGAGCGGATGGGATTCGACATCGGGGCCTACGAGCCGCTGGCTGCCGATATAGAGAGCCGAGAGATTTCTCCGTCGGAGGCTCGTCAGCTACGCGTTGCATACGCCACTGACCTCCACAACGATGTCGTCCAGCGACAGCCGCTCGAAGCCGACTAACTCAAATCCAACATTCGGACACAAATATGTAGTAACCACACACGTTTTCATGCTTTCAGACATAGAGTGTGTATATGACACGGTTGAAGCTCGCGTTGCTGAACGCCGCCCACAAGGCCGTCGATACCCAACGGAACTTCATTCGGGAGCTTGATGCTGACGTTGAGGTGTTCCACAACCCCTCTGGAGAGTTTCCAGACAGCTACAACTACGATGGGGTCGTCGTCACCGGTTCGGCGGCCTCAGTGTACTGGGATCGCGAATGGATCGGCCAGCTCAAAACCTGGGTCGGCGGTGCGGTCGAAGCCGGCCTTCCGGTGCTTGGCGTCTGTTTCGGCCACCAACTGCTGGCTGACGTACTCGGTGGTCGCGTCGAGGATATGGGCGAATACGAGATCGGCTACCGGACAGTCACCCACGACGGCGAGAGCCGACTGCTCGAGGGCATCGACGAGTCGATGACTGTCTTTACGACTCACTCGGATCGGGTTGCCGAAACACCACCTGGATCGACCGTGTTTGCCGAAAACGACTATGGTGTCCACGGCTTTCGTAAAGGCCGGGCAATGGGCGTGCAGTTCCACCCCGAATACGACATGGAGACCGCCGAACTGGTGACCAACGGTAGGAAAGACCAGCTTTCTGCAGGCCGATTCCAGCAGGTTCTCGACGGCATCCACGAGGACAACTACACCGCAGCCTGCGAGGTCAAACAGTTGTTTGATAACTTTCTGGAGTACGTCGAGACGGTCAAAACTGAGCGACTCGCCGCAGACTGAATAGAGCCTTCGTACCGAGAGTAGACCTGCAGGCTGACTGACAACACCGCCGTGTTGCTGATCGGACTGCTGAAGTTGGATTCGGCTCGGGTGGCCACGCTGTCGCCGGCTGTTTTCAGCATCTATTGCACGAACACGCATATTTCAAACCGATCCGGTTTGCTTTTGAGCCCGACCGTCCAACACCGCCTATGACCCGCATTGTCGTTATCGACAACCACGGCCAGTTTACCCATCTGGAACACCGCGCGCTTCGGGATCTTGGCGTCGAGACCGAACTCATCGACAACGATGTCGAGCCAAGCGAAATCGAGGCCGACGGCATCGTCCTCTCAGGCGGCCCTGATATGGATCGTACCGGCCGGTCGGCGGAGTATCTCGACGGCGATGTCCCTGTGCTTGGAATCTGTCTTGGGATGCAGCTCATTGCAAGCGAACTCGGCGGTACTGTCGGCTCCGGTGAGTACGGTGGCTACGCTGACGTTACAGTCGAAATTCTCGATGAAACTGATCCACTTATTGGCTCGCTGGCTCCCGAAACTCGGGTGTGGGCCAGCCACGCCGACGAGGTGAAAACGCTCCCTGAGGGCTTTACCCACACCGGCACCTCGGATGTCTGTGGCATCGAAGCGATGAGCAACACCGAACGCGACCTCTACGGCGTCCAGTGGCATCCCGAAGTAATCCACACCGAAAGAGGCGAGGAAGTCTTCGAAAACTTCGTTTCGATCTGCGAGTAGCAGACCGCTACTTTCGTATACGTTTCAGTCATCGTATGCTCGAGGATGCTGGTCGCTCACGAATCTAAAATCAGCCACAGCGGCACGATACCGCTTAGGCAAACAACTCGTCGACTGCTTTTTCGGCGGCTTCGATTGCTTCTTCGGCGACAGCCTCAGGATCCGCCTCGGCGTCCTCGAGGGTGTGTAAGTAAACGTCTACGTCGAGTACGCCGTCGTCGAAGCCGACGGTGATGTCGAGATCTGTGACCGCGCTGTTCGCAAACCGCGCAAAGACCAGTCCTTCGGCGGCTTCCGCAGCGGTCTCGACGATCTCTTGGTCAGTTGGCTCCGACATTCAGGCGCCTGCGCCGCCCGGACCCTGTGGGCCGCCCATACCGCTGAGCATCTCCTGGAGTTCGTCCTGGAGCTTTTCGAACCGTTCTTGGACACGTTCTTCTTGTTTGGTGAGTTGCTCGACGCGAACCTCGAGTCGGTCTTGTTTTTCCTCGAGTTTGTCGGCGGACTCATCATAGTCGGTCTCGATCAGCAACTCGCCGACCTCGCGGTACATCACTGAATCTTCGTCTACGCCCTCGAGGGCTGTGAGTGCGGTCTCGGTCTCCGAAAGTGCAGTCTCGGCCTGTTGTTTCTGCTGGGCGACGTTTTGTGCTGTCTCTTGGAGATCTTGGAGCGTTTCGAGTTTCTCTTGGGCTTCCGGCGGCAGGTTACCTTGCATATCCTCAGGGTTGGTCGCCACACTCAAAAACCCCAGCAATTCGACCGGATAGCTACTTCAGCAGTTAGCGGCCGCATAAACGGTTATTTCGAGAGTTAGGACGAACGCGTCGACTCACAGCCAGCGATCTGTTCGGCAACCGAGATGTACCGACACCAACTGTTGATCGCCGCCCGCAGGGCGACGAGATCGGTCGCCGAAATCCCGACCGCAACCTCGGTGTCACTCCGACCAACTGTCACTGTCGAACGGTCGTCCTCGAGTCCGCCGACCTCAACGCGGATGCTGCGAGCGACACGCTGGGCGTGTTCGTCGGTCGGGTATTCGAAACAGAGATCCACAGAATGCGACTGGGTTACCACGTGCGGCTATTTAACGGAGACTTCTTTGATGCCGCCGCCGCGTTCTTTCAGCAGCACGCGGTGGCCACAGTAGGGACACCGGACACCGCCGTATTCATCAAGCGTGACATCGCGTTTACAGCGGGAACATTTATAGCTCATGCGTTATTCGTCGTCGGCGAGTGCCGCACGGATCGACCGTCGAACCTGCCGTCCACCGGGGGTTTCGGGTCTGTAGGCGCCACCGGCGAACTTCTCGCCAGTTTCTTCGTTGATCCAGATGCCGGTGCCGACGCGTTTGACGCTGTCGCCGTCGACTTCGGCGTTCTGCATGCCTGCTTCGATTTCTTTGACGCGTTTGCGTGAGACGCGTCCGTAGCGCGCGCCGA
>LKML01000014.1 GCA_001563795.1 Haloferacaceae archaeon B1-Br10_E2g22
CATCCGTCGGCTGCGATCCCACCGACCCCGCAAGGCGGGATCAATCGTGCTGACTTGACTGCTCGAGAGTGTGATCCGACTGCGGTGGAATCGTCCGCCAAGATCGAGTTCTGTTGGTTTGGTGCCGTACCACGAGCCGATGATAACTCGGCCGTCGTAGCCGGTCGCCGAGACGGCTGCATCGAGAGCTGTGGGGTTGCCCGACAACTCGAATGTGAGGTCGGCACCGGGATACTCCGTTGCTGTCGAGGCCTCCCCAGGGACTGCAAGCACCTCCTCGAGATTGTCTGGGTGGACGCTGGCGGTTGCGCCGAGTTGTTCGGACTGCTTTCGGCGGTCGGCAGTTGGCTCGACAGTTAGCAACTCCGCAAGCGGAAACTGCTCGAGAATCGCGGTCGTCACCAACCCGACCAACCCCTGGCCGAAGACGACGACCCGCTCGCCGAGTCGTGGCGCGCCGTCTTGGATGAGTGTCACAGCAGTCTCGGCGGTCGGCAGCAGTGTTGCTACCGGCGACGACAACTGCTCGGGCACAACAAACAGTTCGTCGGCGGTTGCACAGAAATGACTCTCGTGTGGATTGAACCCAAACACTCGACGACCCAACCAGTCGTTTTCGACCGCTTTACCGACTGCCTCGACGTGGCCGACCGCCGCATAGCCGTATTTGAGCGGGTACGAAAGCGAACCTGAAAGCGACTCGAAGTTCGGGTCGGCGGCCATCTCTGTGTCTACCTGACCGTTGTACACGAGCAGTTCCGTCCCAGGACTGATCGCCGACAGTTCAGTGCGAACCCGCAGTTCGGTGTCGTCGGGTTCGGGGATCGGCTCCTCGCGGAGTTCAACCTCGCCTGGGCCGACGAAATATAGCGAGCGACGAGCCATACGTTAGTCGTCGCTGGTGGGGATCGGTGGCTCTGCGAACTCGACGGTCGTTCCGTCGAATCGACACTCCTCGAGGGCGTGTTTGGCAGCGATTCCGGCCGTATGGGCGGTTCTGTCGCGGCCGACGCCGACTTTGAGTTCGATGCCGACGTCGCTTTCGACGTGGTCGATGGCGTCCTGATAGGCGTCGGCCGACAGTTCCGGACAGACCGCGATAATGTTGTCGCCGCCAACGAAAAACGACAGCGCGCCGTGGGCTTTGCGCATATACTCCATCAGCGATGCGTAGCTGCGTTCGATGTGAATAAACGAATCGAACTCGTTCATCTGATCGGTGTATTTGCCGGTGGCGTCGTTGACATCGAAGTGCGCAATATGGATCGGCTCTGGGCCCGTCTCTTCGCTCGTGAGGAACGTGCCGGCGAGGACTTCTGTGCGATTTTCGTCCTGGGCACTGCCGGCGGCCTGAATCCGTTCGGTAGCTCCGTTGAGGGCGGCAGCGGGTGTCTCAGCCACGCCAACACCGAGGCTGATCGTCACCGGATACCGGTTGCTGATGCTTTCTTGGAGCGTCGCGTGCGCCTCGCGGTCGATCCCGTTTGTGACAGCGATCATATTGTCGAAGCGGGTATAAAAGACGTAACCGCCTCGACCCCCGATAAACTGGGCGATATCCGCAAATAACCGTGATTGGAGCGTCTGTAGATCCATCTCCCGTCGCGGCTCGGGCGTGACTGTCCACGGACCGTAGTTGTCGAGTTGGACGAGCGTCAACTGGGTAGTCGTCACAATACATTTCTTTTCGGAGGCGACTACATTGTGTCTTTCTGTTCAGCAAGGCATTCGGCCGACACCGAATCGGACAAACCGCGGGTTTCAAACCTGGCAGCACTAATATCGAGATATGTCGTATCAGGGGGTTATTCTTGACGTCGACGGGACGGTCGTCCACGGTGATTCACCGATTGCTGGGGCAGCCGACGCACTGACGGCCATCGAACAGGCCGGATGCCAGCGGGTGTTCATCTCTAACAACCCGACCGACCCGCCAGCGGCCTACGAATCTCGATTCGAGCGGGCGGGTCTGTCGGTCGACCGCGAGGAGGTCTTTACTGCCGGGACGATCACTCTCGAGTATCTCACCGCTGAACATCGCGACGACCAACTGTATGTCATCGCCAACCCCGGATTCGTCGATCAACTCACTGAGACAGCCATCGAGATGACGAGTGATCCGTCTGCAGCCGACGCACTCGTGGCTTCTCTTGATTATTCGTTCGATTACGAACAGCTCTGTAAGACTGTCGCGGTGCTTGAAGACGGCACGCCGTTTATTGGAACAGATCCGGATATCCTGATCCCACAGGAAGGTCTCAATGTGCCGGGGTCGGGAGCGATTATCAACGCAATCGAGGGTGTCGCCGAACGCGACGTTGATGTCATCTGCGGAAAGCCCTCAGCGTACGCTCGTCAGACCGTCCTCGAGTATCTGGATCTGCCAGCCCAAGAGTGTCTGGTCGTCGGCGACCGCCTGGATACTGATATCGCACTCGGCACACAGGCCGGGATGTCGACGGCGGTGGTCAAAACCGGAATTACTGACGACCAGCGGCTTGCCAACTCGTCGATTTCGCCGGATTACGTGCTCGATTCGATTGCAGATCTCGAGACGATACTCAGGTAGGCGGGTTGGCTGTCAGGCGGCGTATACTGTGTGGCATTGTCTGACAAAGGTTTATATTGGATCCTGCTAACAGGGAGGTATGGAACCGAGTGACACACCGTACGTCTTCGGCGACGAATCGCCGCGAACTGCCAGCCACGACCCCGAAGGACGGGATGTCGTGATTGTAGAGGGACAGGCGATGACGTACCGGAGCTATCACCGCACGCGTCAGTGATCGGGACTGACTGTTTTTTTCGTCCTGTTTTCTGTTCGGAGCGTCCCCCAACAGTACGACGCTGTGTCAGTGCTTAGAACGCGCCGCCGTGGACATCGATCTCGGCGTGGAGTGACTCTTTGAGCGCAGCATGAACGTGACAGATGCCTTCGGCGCGCTCGACGATTGCCTCGAGTTCGTCATCAGAGAGATCGGCTTCGACGTGGATCGTAAACCGGATCGCCGACAGGTCATCGCCGTCATCAAGGTCGGCTTCGGCGTCGATCTGTACGGTACCGAGATCCTCAACGCCCTCTTTGCTACCCCCGACACGGAACGCGGGAAGGAAACAGGCCGCATAGTCCGCAACGAGAACTGCATTCGGGTTCGGGCCGGTCTCATCGGTCGCATCAATCGAAAGCTCGAAATCGCCGACCTGACTGGTGCTTGCATACCCTTGTTCGCTTACTGTCGTCGTCTCAATATCTGTCATTGCAGCCGTACGGACGCTCGGATAGACCCTAAATCTTGTTCACTTCGTCGATAAACGAAAGCAGTACTGCTTACGTGTCTCCGTTGCTGGACGAAACTACCACCGCAAGCACATAGACACCGATAGCGACGACAACGATCGTTGCCCCTGGCCGGAGGCTGTAAGTCCACGAGAGGCCAATCCCCGTGAGAACTGATCCCACACCAATCACGACCGAGGTGTACAGTGCGTCTTTGAACCCGCCTGCAACCAGCGACGCCGCCGCGACGGGCACAACGAGCATTGCTGCAACGAGAATCACCCCGAGGATCTGCATCGCACCGACAATCACCAGCGCGGTTAGGACGATCAAAAGCACGTTGTATCCTCGGACGTTGAACCGCACCGCGGCGGCTGTCTGTTCGTCGAACGTAATGTAGAGCAAGGGCCTGTAGGCTGCAGTCACGACCCCCACGACGGCGAACAGCAACACCGCCATCAGCGTCACACTCCGGTCGTCAGTAATCGAGATGTTGCCAAACAGATAGCTGTTGATATCGACAAAGGCAAATCCACCGCCGAGATCAATAAATAGCGTCCCGACCGCGAAGCTGCCGGTGAGCACGATCGCAATCGGCACATCACCGTACGATCCTGTGCGGTCGGCCAACGCCTGGACAGCTACGGCGGCACCGACTGCCACCACGATTGCGACCGCCAACAGCCGCACGTCCCACCCTGAGGCTCCGAGCAGTAGCGTCCCGAAGGCAACCCCAGCGAACGCAGTGTGCGCCAGCGTTTCGCCGATGAGTGCCATCTCGCGGTGAACCAGAAACATCCCGATGATCGGCCCCATAATTCCAATAAACACACCCGTAGTCAGGGTGTTCCACAGAAAGCCATAACAGAAAAATTCGGTTCCAGCCCACCGACCGGCGACACAACCTGCCTCGAAAAACCGCTCGGGCATCACGCCAACGGCAATCGGCAGAAAGACCACACTGACCGCCGCCGCGAGTACACCCAGCAGCGCTCGAACGGAGTACTGAATCGCCCGAGTCATTACAGTGGGTTTGGTGACGACGGCGAGCGGTCGGCTGTTTGTTCTGTCCGAACGGTCTTCCCTCGAGTCCCCATCGACTGGTCAAACTCGCTGGCTGGCCCGAGATACGATAGCCTGCGGTTGAGACACCCAATACGGTCGGCGTGTTCGACGACTGTCTGTAGGTCGTGGTCGATCAAAATCGTGGTCAGCCCTCGGCTGTTGAGCCGACCCAAGAGCCGAAAGAACGACTCTCGGGCCTCGGCATCGACACCGACTGTTGGCTCGTCGAGCGCCAACAGATCCGCCTCGGCGGCGACCGCCCGCGCGAGCAACACGCGCTGTTGTTGCCCACCGGACAGCCGCGAGAGTCGTCTGTCAGCCAACGCGCTGATGTCGACCATCTCGAGAGCCGCATTGATTGCCGCGGTGTCGTCGTCGCCAAACCGACCGAACGGACGATGCGGGTACCGGCCCATCGCTACCACCTCGCGGACGGTCAGCGGCATCGTCTGTCCGCGATGCGTTGCTTGCTGTGGCACATAGCCGATTCGCTCGCCAGCATCGAACGATTCGACGGACTCTCCGAACACGGAGATCCGTCCCGAATCCGGGGTGAGAATTCCCAACAACAGTTTGAGCAGCGTTGTTTTTCCCGAGCCGTTCGGCCCGACCAGCCCGAAAAACTCCCCACGTTCGACGCTGAACGTTACATCTTCGATTGCCCGATTGCCGGCGTAGCTGAACGTCACCGTCTCGAGTTCGACTGCGGCGGCCACGCTAGTCGGCCCCCAGTGCGGCTTTGAACGCCGGTAAGTTGATTTCACGCATCTGGCCGATGTAATCGCCGTAGCCGTCGGCTTTCCAGTCTTCGAGATAACTTTCGGCCGCCGAAACCATCGCCGTCTCGGTGGCCGTCTCGGCTTCCGCAACAATTGCCTCGGCAGTCCGGTCGCCATCGAAGTAGTCCCACAGAATGTGGGTAATCTCGTTTGCTTCGACGCTTTCGACTGCAGCAGCAATGTCTCGTGTTGAGGGTTCGTCGTCCGGCGACAGCCCAACCGGCGTTTCAATCTCGAAGCCGTAGCGCTGGCCGAGATAGTTAAACGAGTCGTGGCCCGCCAACAACACCTGTTGATGCTGGCGGTCGGCGAGTTCGGCACGGAACTCCTCATGAAGGGCGTCTAACTGCTCGAGATACTCGCTGGCGTTCTCGTCATAGACTGCTTCGTTGTCGGGGTCGAGTTCGACGAGCCCATCACGGATCGTGCGGATTCCTGTTTGGGCCAACACCGGATCGGAAAAGAACTTCACGTCGACTAATCCGTGGTTCGGTTCGGGCCCTGAGTCGGGTTCGTCGCCGACGGTGACGGCGATTGGTTCGGACACAAACCGCCTGTCGCCGTCAGCCCAGAGTTCAAAGGTGACTGCGGTCTCGCCGCTGCCGTGGGCCTCGAGAGTCACTGTTTCGGTGTCGGTTTCGGCCGAGAGGATCTCGCTGTCGTCGGCTTCGGCTTCGAGTTGGTACGTCTCGCTTTCGAGTCCGATGACTGTGCTTTCGCTGTCGATAAACCGTGGTTCGAGCTGTCGGGCGTCGTCGGGCCCAAGCGTCGGAACCGCGCCGTGCCAGTGGTCGAAATGAAACTGTGCGAGTACCTGTTGGCTCTGTGAATCGACCAACTCCAGTTCGGCAACCGAGCCGTGGTCATCGCTGGGGTCGTGGTCGTACTCGTCGTGGTGGTCGCTTTCGTACTCCAGGAGGTCGATTCCCTCGAGAACATTGATCAACTGTACGTCGTCGTAGTTCGCCCTGATTTCGGTGGCAGCGTCTTCGGCCCACGGCTGAAAGCCATCGGCCTCGAGATAGACGAACGCATCGCCATCGACGATCTCGGGCAAGAGGTTCGTAGAGGGCTCCCAACCGTGGCCGTGTTGTTCGGACGGCACTGGCGTCGAAACTGACAGTTGTTCGCCGGCAACGTTTCGCGTAAAATCGTACAGCGTAAAAAACGATGTCTGGACGGCCAGCCCCTCGGTACCTCTGGCGGTTCGATCCAGACAGCCAGCAACGCCCGCGGCGAGCGATCCCCCGCCGACCCGCAGCAGGTCTCGGCGGGTATACCCATTCATAGTATGACTTCTTGGATGAATAGTATTATGCGTTGCTGATCAGGTAGCACTTCCAGTTGTCCACCGAGCAGTGGTCGAATGTTCAGAAATCGTCTCGAGATCCATGGGCGTTTACTGCCGGTGGAGGTAAGTGGGCTCCGGGCAAATCCCGGACAATGTCGGAACCTATCGAGCGCGTGAGCCTCACGATCCCCCGCGAGTTGGTCGAGGAACTCGACTCGGCGGTCGAACAGTGGGAGTACGCCAGTCGGTCGAAAGCCTGTCGGGACGCGCTGCGATTGTTTTTGACCGACCTCGACTGGCAGGACGACCCGGATGGAACCTATCGTGGTACTGTGACGATCATTTACGACCACGATGCGACACATATCAACGACGAACTCCTCGAGCTCCAACACGACGAAACCGAGACCATCATCGCCACCCAGCACGTCCATATGGACTCTCATCACTGTCTGGAGACGCTGGTTGTCGAGGGTTCAGGTCGAAATATCAACGATCTAGTCAACAAACTCCGATCACTCAACGGAATGCAGCAGGTGAAATTTACAATCGTCTAACGGCAGGAAGGCTCTTGGGGTTACTCGAGACTGAACGTTTCGTCGCCCGCCAGCACGTGTGGTTCGGCAGCCTCGGCGGTCGTCCGAACGTCGCTGGCCCACTGTTCGGCGTCGACTTCAATGGGTGGGAACGTATCGTAATGCATCGGGAAGGCATGCTCGACGCCGAGCCAGTCGACGGCAACTGCGGCCTGCCACGGCCCCATCGTGAAATGGTCGCCAATCGGAACCGCCGCTGCGTCCGGCTCGAGATACGGGCCGATGACGTCTTTCATCTCGCTCATCAGGCTGGTGTCACCAGCGTGGTAGAAGGTGGTTGCATCGGCGTCGGCCGCCTGCGTTGGCTCGGTGTCGCTGATGACAAAGCCAGCAGGCATCCCTCCCGAACGGTCGTTTTCGGTGTTGATGCCGTTGGTGTGGTCGGCCCGAACCATCGTGACAAACGCATCACCGCACTCGACGGTACCGCCGAGATTCATTCCCATGCCGCCTACTGCGTCTTCGAAGCCAAACTCATCGGTGGCATAGCTCACGAGTTCGGGCGTCGCGACAAGCGTCGCATCGCTGAACTCCCCTGCGTGAGCGATATGATCCGCATGGCCGTGGGTCAACAACACGTACTCGGGCGTCTCGAGGTCGCCCGGCTCGAGGGCTGTGTTGGGGTTCTCGAAGAACGGGTCGATCAGGAGGTCTGTGTCGTCTACTGAGACGTGCCACGTCGAGTGGCCGTGCCAAGTCAACTCGAAGCTCATGGTCAGTTCGTTGTTAGGAAACCAGCCACATAAATCTACAGTCGCCTGTCATTCGGTCACTCCGTTCGGCTCTCTGCGAGTAGTTCGTACAGCCGGTAGTCGATGGCTTCGACGCCGGCCAACCACAACGACAGACCATAGAGCCCGACGCCGACAACCGTCCCCGTAATCATCGCTGGAATGCCAGTCAGCACCGCCTCGGTGGCCAGCATGCCGGCGGCCGCAACGACGGCGGCCATAATCGGTTTGCGAAACGCCCACGAGTAGGGATGCAACCCCTCGAGATACCAGACTTCGGTTACTTTCGCCAGATTGCGGACGGCCAACACGCCTGCGGAGGCTACGGCTGCGCCGATGAGCCCAAAGGCCTGAATAAAGACGATGTTGAGCAGGACGTTTGCAATGCCGAAGACCCACTCGTTTGCCATCACGACGTACTGATGGTCGGTCATCATCAGCAGGTAGTCGCTCGGGCCGGTCGCCGCATTACACAGTTGGCTGACGACAAAGCACACCAAAATTAGCGAGCCGGCGGTAAACGCCGGGCCGAACAGCCCTAGAATCTGTATGCGAAAGACGACGGCGATGACTCCCAAAAGCAGACTCGCGGTGAGAATCCAGCGTGTAACGACCGTGTAGATCTCTGCCAGATCCTCGCGGTTGTCCTCGGTGTAGAGCCTCGAGGCAACGGGCGGAAACAGTTGGTTGAACGCCAAAAGCGGTATGTACAGCAGCCCCGCGACAAGCACCGAGATATTGTACATCCCGACCGCTGTCGACGACAAGAAAAACCCAACGATCAACACATCAACCCGACCCTGCATGACCGTACCAGCCTCCTTGGCGGTCAACGGCAGCGAGTAGTTGTAGTAGGATTTCACAGACCCACGCGTTGCAGCCGCTGATCTGAACTGCGGGCGAATATCCAGCCGCCAATAAAACAGAACGGCAGTAACGACGAGCGTAACGACACTGGCCGCAACCATCGCAGCGACAACACCGTAGAGCCCGCCGCCGACCAGAAGCACGCTCCCGACTCCCACCACGCGGAGCAGTGGTTTGAGCAGCCGCTTGCCCAGAACCTCGTACTCGAGGAGCTCGACGGCCCGAAACGTCGCATACAGTAGGTTGGCGAGCGTATCGACGAACAAGATCAGCGCAAACAGCCGCAGAACATCGACAAACAGTGGCTCGGCAAGCGTGAGCGCCGAGATCGCTGGCGCAAAGACGAACAGCGTCCCGGCGACAACTGCCCCACCAACCGCGGAGGTAACCCACGCGAGCCCAAGGAAAAACCGCCGTTTGGCCGGGTTGTCTTCGTACTGCGGGAGGTACCGAAGAATCGAGGTATCCGAGCCGAGGTTCGTAAGCAACAGCGCCGTAAACGCCAGGGTCTTGCCGTAGGCAAACAGCCCGTAGGTGGCTGGGCCCAGTCCCCGCGAGACCAGTAGGTGCAACAGGAACTCTCCGGCATCCGAGACCACTTTACCGACCGTATACAGCGAGGCTCCCCTCGAGATCGACGCCAACGACGCCAGCCGGGAGCGATCCTCGCTGTCATCGCTCATAGCTGTGTTTTTCGGGGCTGATAGATTGGTGTTGTGATCGGTCGCCCGCGATTTATATACTCGCCACAAGGAGTCGACGCCGAGGAATGGACGAACCCATCTCGAGGCCGACACAGCTCCGTGGTCGGCTGGCTGTTGGCGTTCGAGGCTACCTCAGTCAGCCAGTGAGCCGTCGGCTCCCACTGTCGGCACTGCGACGATACCACCGACTTCGGCGACGAATCGCTGCCTACCGCTATACCGACGCCGACCCCTGTAAGCTGTTGTGGGTCGAACCCAGCCGAATCACCGACAGTCTGCTCGAGTCGGCACCCACCTACCCACAGTGGGGCCGCGTCGTCGGCGGACGATGGGACACACAGCACCAGCCGTTTGCCGAACGCGCCGTGGCTCGAGCAATTCGACAGCGTTTCGAGGCAGGACGACCGTGGGACGAGACTGCACTCGTCGAAGCCTACAGTGAGCAACTCGAGCGGTTTGGCAACGCCTGGGAACACACCTCCTGGTCGGCCTTCGAGACGCGATGCCAACAGATCGAACAATTGTACGACTCTCTCTGCGAGCATGGCTATCAGCCACTTTCCAGGCGCGAGCCACAACTCGCCGGGAGCGTTGGCGGACTCATAGCCGAGATCAACGTCGATATCGGACGGGACGGTGAGATCTACTGGCGATCCTACGGCCAACACCGACTGGCGATTGCCAAACTGCTCGGCCTCGAGTCAGTGGCTGTTGTGGTCAACCGCCGACACCGCCACTGGCAGACTGTCCGCGACCGGATTCGGGAGACTCGAGACTGTGATATCACACCAGAGCGACGAGCACATCCCGATCTGCAGGGGTTTTTCGGATAGGAACACTCGCCGGAAGCATTTTTATCGCAACTCTCTACCTGTCGGTATGCACATCATTCGATTCCGTGATCCGGCCGGCATAGTTCGCCGCGGCAGGCTCGAAGACAGCACGGTTCGGTTCGGCGACAGCACGTATTCGATGGATGAAATCGACGTCCTTGCACCCTGTGAGCCAACTAAAATCGTCTGTGTCGGACGCAACTATGCAGACCACGCCGCCGAACGCGGCAAAACCGTTCCCGACCGGCCGCTGTTGTTTCTCAAACCGCCCAACACAGTCGCTTCCCACCGAAGTACAGTGACGTTGCCGGCTGGCAAACAGCGTGTCGACTGGGAGGCCGAACTCGCAGTCGTCATCGGCCAGCAGTGTCGAAACGTCCCGCTCGAGGCGGCGATGGATGTCGTCGAGGGCTATACGTGTCTGAACGATATCTCGAACCGCGACGACCAGGATCGAGAACAAAACTGGGTTCGGGGCAAGGCCTTCGACAATGCCGCCCCGATGGGCCCGGTGGTGGCAACGCCCGACGAACTCGCTGAGGATGCCCGAATCGAACTCCGGGTCAACGGCGAGACCAAACAACACTCCAGGATTGATCAGTTTTTCTTCTCAGTACCCGAGTTGATCGCCGAAATCACGACCCACCTCACACTCGAGGCCGGTGATGTGATCTCGACGGGCACGCCTGCTGGCGTCGGCCCGCTGTCTGATGGCGACCATCTCGAAATCGAGATCGAGGGAATCGGAACGCTTGAACACGATGTGCAGACACCAGACACCAAGTAACCATCTACGCGGCCAGCATTTGAGCGTACTTGAGGCTAACACGGGAGTAACTGGACAGTAGTCCTGTGGCCGTCGGTGACGAACCCTTGGTATGGCCCGTTTGCTTCAGGATGCGCTTTCACTGTTCGTTCCGGCGGTGGTCGACCCATGGACCCCGCTGGCGGTCGCCGTTGTTATCCTCCTTGGGAGTTGGTACGGTGCGAAACTACTTGGACGGCTACTTCGGCCCCAATTTCTCAAGCAGATCCCGCGTGTCAGCGTGGCTGAAACGCTTTTGAGTGTGTTACGGGCGGTTGTGATGGTGATCGCGCTGTTTACGGTCGCTAACGTGCTGGGATACGAACCCGAAAACGTCCTGCTTTCGGTCACGGTGTTGACCGCCGCGATCGCCTACATCCTCGCGCCGCTGCTTGGGAGCCTGATAAACGGGCTGTTCGTGCTTATCAACCGCCCCTACGAGGTCGGCGATCTGATCGAACTCGAGGACACAGACCAGATGGGATATATTCGGGAGATCACCCTGCGATATACCAAAGTCCACACCCTCGAGAACACGACGCTCGTCATCCCGAACGACAGCATCCACCGACGGGATGTGATCAACTACAGCGAAGACGACGAACGCTCGTGGCTTTCGGTCGGGTTTACGGTCACCTACGAAAGCGATCTCGAGGCTGCCATCGAGACCATCGAAACTGCTGTCAGCAACCTCGAGGCGGTCGTCGACGGCGGGCCATCAATTAGAATGGGTGGCAACCGGTATCCAGCCGCCCCAACGGCGTTTGTGACGGCTTTCGGCGATCGTGGTGCCGAAATCGAACTTCGGTTTTGGGTGTTCGAGCCGTATCATCTCAAAGCCGTCCGTTCGCAGGTGCTTCGGGTGCTCGACACAGCGTTCGACGACGCGGATGTCTCGCTTGCGTACCCTCGAACGCACCACGTGTTCGACGAAACCAGTGGCCAGGCGGCCGTCTCGTTCACCGGGCCGACACCGCCGTGGGCCGATTATGCTGAACGACCCGACAGCCGACCGCAGTGAGCGCTGACTCGGACTGTTCACAAGCAACTGTTGATTGACACACCCATACCAGCGATATTCGGTATCCGAGCGACACCACAAAACCAGCGAGGTCGGCGATTCCAGCAATACCAGCTGTCTCGGCCATCTCCCGGTCGAGACGTGTAATCACGCTTAAGAGGCGGGGTCTGCTTTGAGCGACTATGCAACCACGGGATCTCTCTGCAACCAACCCGTATGTGCCGGGCCGGGGAATCGAGGAGGTCGCCCGCGACCTCGGCCTCGAGTCCGATGAGTTGATTAAACTCTCGTCGAACGAAAATCCCCATGGCTCGAGCCCCAAAGCCGTCGAGGCGGTCACCGACCGCGCCACACAGGGACTGCACGTCTATCCCAAAGCCGCCCACACTGATCTCACCGAAAAGCTGGCGGCCAAATGGAATCTCGCCAGCGAGCAGATTTGGGTCTCACCGGGCGCAGACGGCTCGATTGATTATCTGTCTCGAGCAATGCTTGAGCCAGGCCAATCGGTGCTTGTGCCCGATCCGGGCTTTGCGTACTACTCGATGAGCGCCCGGCACCACCACGGCGAAGTCGCCGCCTATGATCTGTCGAAGGCCGACTCGTTCGCCCAGGACGCCGATGTCGTCCTCGAGAGCTACGACGGAGAACGGATCGTCCACATTACCTCGCCACACAACCCGACCGGCACCGAATGGAACCGCGAGGAGATCACGAGGCTGCTCGAGGCCGTCGAAGACCACACCCTCGTCGTCGTAGATGAAGCCTACGGCGAGTACTCCGCCGAACCGAGCAGCATCGAACTGCTCGATGCGTACGACAACCTGGCAGTCTTGCGAACGTTCTCGAAAGCTTACGGGCTCGCCGGCCTCAGAATCGGCTACTGTGCAGTTCCCACCGAGTGGGCTGATGCTTACGGGCGTGTGAACACACCATTTGCAGCCAACGAACTGGCCTGCCGGGCTGCGCTCGCCGCACTCGATGATAACGACCACCTCGAGCAGTCGGTCGAGACTGCTCGCTGGGCCCGTGAGTATCTCGCCGAGAACCTCAATGTCCCCACCGTCGAGAGCGCGGGTAACTTCGTGCTTGCGGAAGTCGGTGATGCCGAAGCGGTCGCCGAACAAAGCCAGCGCGAGGGTGTTATCATCCGAAACTGTACGAGCTTCGGGCTTGCCGGCTGTGTGCGTATCTCCTGTGGCACCCGTGAGGAGACGAAACAGGCCGTCGAGACACTCAACGAGATTCTTGCCGAGGTGGCTCCAACGTGACTGATGCCGATCCAAGGCAGGTTGTAGTGACCGGGACACCGGGTACTGGTAAAACAACTGTAACGGAGAACGTCGCCGCCCGTAGTGACCGTCCGGTCATCCATCTCAACGACGAAATCAAAGCCCATGAACTGTGGGCCGACCGAGATGTCAAGCGCGATTCGCTTATTACGGATTTCGAGGCTGTCGAATCGCATCTCGGCGAGTGGGAGGGTATTCTCGAGTCGCATCTGTCCCATCATTTCGATGCCGACCGTGTTGTCGTCTTGCGCTGTGAGCCGTCGGAACTCGAAGACCGACTCACCGAACGTGGCGAGCCGGCACACAAAGCACGTGAAAACGCCGAAAGCGAGGCACTGGATGTCGTCCTATCCGAAGCAGTCGGAATCCACGGCCGAACGGCTGTCTACGAGATCGATACCACCGACCGCTCGCCAGATGCGGTGGCTGCTGAGATCGAAGCGGTGCTCAGAGACCAACGCTCGCCGACTGCGGGCGAGGTAGACTTTACGGAGTATCTCGTCGGATGACGCTCGATAAGTTCCGCCCGCTGGCAGAGCGGATGCTGGTGCCGTTTGTGCGTGCGGCCGATGGTCTCGGGCTCTCGCCGAACGGCGTGAGCGTACTCGCGCTCGTTGTTTCGGCAGCGGCGGCTGCTGGCTTCGTTGTTGGCGAGCCACGCTGGTATGCGGTCGGTGGGGCGTTGGTGCTGCTCAACGGCTGGTTGGATCTCATCGACGGCGCGTTGGCCCGCGAGCAGGGTGTCGCCTCGAAAGGTGGGGATCTGTTGGATCACGTGATCGACCGCTATGCGGATTTGATTATTATTGGGGGGCTTGCGGCGGGCGTCGAGAACTTCGCTCTCGGGTTTCTCGCGGTGACTGGCGTACTTATGACCTCGTATCTGGGCACCCAGATCCAGGCGGTGGGTCTCGGTCGCGCCTACGGTGGACTCGTCGGTCGGGCCGACCGACTGGTGTTGATCGCACTCGGTGGGTTCGTTGCGGCGGTCGTCACTGGGCCAGTCGTCGTCGGCTACGGCGTCATCGAACTCCTGTTGGTGTTCTTTGCGGTGGTTGGACATCTGACTGCACTCCAGCGATTCTGGGGTGCGTGGGCAGACCTCGAATAACAGGCCGGTTCGACGGCGCATGGTTTATACCGGGGCGACCGCAACCGGAGAGTATGCCCCAATGTGAGATGTGTGGTTCTCAGGAGTCGTCGCTGACCACCACCAAAGTCGAGGGTGCAGAACTCGAACTCTGCGAAAGCTGTCAAGGATTCGGCACGACCGTCGAAACCCAACAGTCGAGCGGCGCGACCAGCAAATACTCGACGTCTTCGAAAAGCGGCACCGCCTCGAGTTCGGGCGGTGCTGGCGGGTCGAACCGAAGTTCTGGCGACTCGTCTCGCCGCAAGCGTGACATGTTCGACGATATGGACGAACTCGCCGGCGACTACGACGACCGGATTCGTGAGGCTCGCGAGGCACTCGGAGTCACACAAGAAGAGTTGGCCAACCAACTCAACGAAAAGGCAAGTCTGATCCGAAAGCTCGAACGCGGTGATATCCTGCCGAGCGACGACGTACAGAACAAACTCGAAAAGAAACTCGAGATTACGCTCACCGAAGGAACGGATATCGACGACACCGAGTGGTCGAGTGGCTCGAGTGGCTCGATGACCCTCGGCGATGTCGTCGAACGGAAAGACTAACCAGCGAAGTTGGCCACCCACTCTGCCTGAAAGCTGAAGCTATTTTATGGGGGCGGTTCGTTGTACGAGTATGTTCATCTTAGTGAACCTCAAGGCGTATCCGTGTGATCCAATTGCCGTCGCCGAAGCCGCCAAAGAAGTCTCCGAGGAGTCCGGAGTCCGCATTGCGGTCTCCCCGCAGGCCTCGCAGATCTCGGCGGTCGCCGACACGGGCGTCGAAACCTGGGCTCAGCACGTCTCGCCAAACCAGTACGGCAGCTTTACGGGTAGCACGCTCGCCGAAGCCGCCGCTGATGCCGGTGCGGTCGGCACGCTGATCAACCACTCGGAGAACCGCCGCAAACTCGCCGATATTGACGCGGCGGTTCGCGCAGCCGAACGCGCAGACCTCGAGACCTGCGTCTGTGCGAACAATCCACAACAGACCGCCGCGGCAGCCGCTCT
Source organism: Haloferacaceae archaeon B1-Br10_E2g22 (assembly GCA_001563795.1). Taxonomy (GTDB): domain Archaea; phylum Halobacteriota; class Halobacteria; order Halobacteriales; family Haloferacaceae; genus Halohasta. Next base: position 15,401 of record LKML01000014.1, read on the forward strand.
CGGCCCTGATTCGGTTGCAGTCGAACCGCCGGAACTCATCGGCGGGGACGTTTCGGTTGCGACGGGCGACCCAGATATCGTCACAAACGCGGTGTCGGCCGCAGCCGATGTCGATGAATCAGTCGACGTCTTCTGTGGGGCTGGCGTCTCGACGGGCGAGGATGTCACCGCCGCCGAAGAACTCGGCGCAAAAGGAATCCTGCTGGCCAGCGGTGTCGCCAAAGCCGATGATCCGAAAGCTGCACTCGAAGACCTCGTCTCCGGGCTGTAAGCAGTTCAACTGATCCAGCAATTATTTTTTCCTGTCGAAGCCGAACGTCGAACCATCGATAGCCCCCTCAATACGCGGGTCGTCGACGGTCTCACGAAAGACCGCTTCGACTGCTTCGACCATCTCTGCTACTTCCTCGTTGTCGAGTTGGTGAGCGTAGGCTTCTTCGATTAGTTCGGGAACCGCATACGTGTATCGCCCACGTCCGATGTGGCGGACGAGCTGGGCCTGCCGAAGCGGTCGATTACGGCTGTAGGCGAGTTGCTGGTTGTCGTCGCCGCCGGCGGCCAGATGTGCAGACAGTGGCTCGCTGGTTCCCTCATCGTGGTAGTGTTTAAGCATCTGCACCGAGCGTTCGGGCAGGCCTTCGATTCGTTCTCTGAGTTCTTCGACAACCGCATCTCGAGTCCCGAGTTCGACAGCCTCGGCGAACTGCATGGCCTCTTCGGCAATCTCGCGACGCGAGACGGTTCCGAACTCCTCGAGGTGGTCGGCGGCTGCGGCTCGCTCGGCTGGCGTGGGCTCGCTGACCTCGCGTGGATCGACTGGTGAGTGATCCGGCGGCGTCATCTCGCTGTCGAGGGCCTCGAACGCAGACATCTCGGCGGGTGTCTCGAAAGCCGAGCCCTCGAGTGCCTCGATTGGGTCGGTTGGAATTTTCGTTGTATCGTCGCTGTCTGGGCGCGTAGACCCTGAGCCTGTTGTCTCCGTGCCTCGTGTGGCTGGCTTTCCTGCCTTGCTGTCTGGTGTCGTCGATGCCTCGCGTGTCCCTGAAGTTGAATCGCCTCCAGGGTCGGCTGCAAATGGGTCTAGTGGTTCGGATGACTGGCTGTCAGTGGCTGGTGTCGATGAGTCGACCGGACTCGAGGCCTCAGTCGGCCCACCGGCACCCTGCGGTGTCGATTCGGGCCGGTCGGGTTCGGCCTCGGCGATCAACGGATCGAACTCCGGTTCGGTTGGATCGCGCTGTCGGGCCGCCTCCTCAGGGTTGTACTCGTCGATTTCGGCCTGTTCGGACGGTCGGTTTGGATTGCGTCCGGTTCCGCCGCGGTAGGGTGCCTCCGAGCGATCCAACAGGGCCTGGGCGAACTTATCGGCCATCCGGCTGAGATCCTGTGCGTCTTCGAGTTCGGCCTCGAGGCGACGGATCGTAGCTTCCTTTTTCTCGAGTTCTTTCTGGAGGTCGGCAATCTTGCTTTCGCGTCGTTCTTTTTGCTCGGAAATGTCGGTGAGCTCCGAGACCAGATTACCGCTGACAGATTTGAGTTCGGGTCGTTCGAAGTCCTCGAGCCCCGGTGTCGCCCCTGCATCGAACGTTCGTTTGCGGTGAAACTGCACGCGCTGGATCGCATCGGCCCAGTCGGCGACTAAAAATCCCTCGCCGTCGGCCAACTCCTCGACGGCGTCGGCATACTCACTGCCCAGAATCCGGCCGACGACCTTGGTGTCGTTGCGCCAGGTCAGCCGGTGCCAGACGAGCCAATCACACTGGGTAATAAAGTCCTTTTTAACGTCGGCGGGCCGCTGGCTGATGCCGACGATACCCAGGCCGTGTTTCCGGCCGCGTTTACCGATTTTGATCAGCATTTTGCCGGCTTCGCCCATCCCGCTTTTTTCGGGGATGTACTCGTGGCACTCCTCGATAACAACGAGGAACGGTTTTTTGAGTTTCTTTTCTTTGGCAAACAGATGACGCGTTGTTTCGAGCACCAACTCGTCGGCGTCGGCCTCATCGAGATACCCCGAGACGTCAAGGATGATCGGGATATTTTCCTCGAGAGCCAGCGAGGCGATTTTCTCGGCGTGATCAGCGGTGACCTGGATATCACACTCGTCGTCTGCACCAACGTGGAGGACTTCGTATTCTTCTTTCAGTCCGTAATACTCGCCGTCACTATCTACGATGAGGACGGGAAAGTTGTTATCCAGGAGGTTCTCGAGCATCACCGAGACGGTGTTGGACTTTCCGCTGCCGCTTTTGCCGGTGACAAACCCACGGCCGGTCAGAATGTCGACGACCGGCAACGCGACTGGGCTGCCGGGGTCGGTCTCGTCGGTTCCACCGGGGCCGGAGCTCACATCCGCGACTGTGATTGTCTCGTCGCTCATTCAGTTGGCTGAATACATCGTCCCAAAACACATAGTTCCTCCTGTCGATTCGACCGATAGCTGATAGATTGCTGTCAGAGACTGCCCAACGGCCAATATGCGTTACCCGCCGGCCGACGACGACTGGGCTATGGCGGATGCAACCACTCAACGAAGGCGGGTGAATTGGCCCACGACACACTCGGTTGATTGGCTTCGGTGGGCCGCGCTCGTCGGGCTCTGTGTCGATGCCGCAACGACGTGGCAGCTACTTGCAGTGAGTGGCCACCGAGAGCTGAATCCGATTCTGGTGGCATTCTGGAGCTATGATCCGGCGGTCGTCGCCGGCTACTTCGCTGTATTCGTTGTGGTCGTCTGGGGGACAACACGCCGCCGGAACTGGTTGTCGACGACGATTTCGACGAGCGTCCTCGTCATTATGGGTGTGTTTGGTGGGCTTAACAATCTCGGGTTGTTCGTTTTCGGTTCGCCATCGCTGCTCGAGTTGCTGGCAGCCAGCCTCGAGGTCTCGGCTGCGACAGTTATTGTCGTGTTTCTGCCGGTCTTCGGGGTTGTTTCGGCCCTAGCCGTTGCTAGTGTTCGTCATGGTCGTATTCCGTGGCGTGGGACGGCCGCAGTCATCATCGGAGGTGCGCTCGGGTACCTGGTGTATCTCAGTGCTGCACAGGCGGTCTTCGGCATCCCAACCGTGCTGTTGTAGGACGGGTGGCCGAACCAGCGGTAGCTTTGTACCCTGGCTGACCCAACCAGCGTGTATGCCGACAGTGTATGTCACCGCACCGCAGTCGGTCGCCGCCGACCTCGCCGAAACGCTCATCGAAGAGCGACTCGCCGCCTGTGTCAACCGAGTTGCCTGTCAGTCGACCTACCGCTGGAAAGAGGAGGTACTCACCGACGAGGAGGCGATTTTGTTGATCAAAACAACCGACGAGGCCTACGACCGCCTCGAGGCCCGAGTTGAGCAACTGCATCCCTACGATGTCCCGTGTATCGAACGGTTCGACGAGACTGCGCTACTCGAGCGGTTCGGTGGCTGGATTGCCGAGTCAGTCGACTGAGCAGTAGTGATTCGTTCAATTTTGGCAGTGTTCTCACAAACTTAAGTATGTCTGTCAGCAAGAGAGGACATGAATCCAACGAGGGCAGCCAAGGCGTGTCAGTCCGTATTTGAGACCGTTTCCTCGACGGTCATTATCGAAGACGACGTCTTGGAGACGCTGTTGACTGCGATTCTCGCAGACGGACACCTACTGCTCGAAGACGTACCCGGCACCGGAAAAACACTGACTGCCCAGACGATTGCGACCGCACTGAATCTCGATTTTAACCGGATTCAGTTCACGCCGGATCTCCTGCCGGCAGATATCACTGGCACGCACGTGTTCAATCAAGAAACCGGTGAGTTCCGCTTTCGTGAGGGCCCCCTGTTTTCGAACGTAATTTTGGCCGACGAGATCAACCGTGCACCGCCGAAAACGCAGGCCGCCCTCCTCGAGGCAATGGGCGAAAGCCAGGTTTCTGTTGGCGACGAAACCCGGCAGCTTCCAGATCCGTTCGTCGTGATCGCCACCCAGAACCCGGTCGAACAGGAAGGGACGTTCGAACTCCCGGAAGCCCAGCGCGACCGGTTTATGATCAAAACCTCGATGGGATATCCGGATCGAGACGGCGAACTCGAGTTGCTTGATCGTCGCGGAGACCGCACCGCCAGCGAGCCCGAAGCAAGCCCCGTCACCGATCTCTCGACTGTTCGAGAGCTCCTCGAGGTGCCCGAATCCGTTCGCGTTGAGTCTGCTGTCTCAGAATACATCGTTGATATTGCCCGACAGACCCGCGATGACGACCGGGTTGCGGTGGGCATCTCACCGCGAGGAATCCAGCGACTCTACGAGGCAAGCCGGGCTCATGCGATGTTGCGTGGTCGTGAGTACGTCGTCCCTGATGACATCAAAGCCGTCGTCTTCGAGACGTTCGAACACCGCTTGGTGTTGAACACCGAGACGGCTGTACGAGAGATTCCAAAACGCGATATCGTTGCCGATGCGGTTGCAGCCGTTGCTGTCCCTGCAATGGACGAATTATAAGCTGACAGCAACGAAAACCAATCCCTCTCGGAGTACCTACCGCAGAATTCAGGCCGCCTGTAGCCGCTCGAAGACGTCTTCGACCATCTCGCCGGTCTCGTCGATAATTGCTTCGAGTTCCTCGTCGTCACTCGCCATCCCTAACAGGTGAGCAATCTTCATAATGGAGACGTGATAGACGCGCTGGAGGCCGGGTTCTTCTTGCCAGATGACCATATTGCAGGGAAACAGCGCGCCGAGGCGCTTTTCTGTCGCATCGAGCCCACGGTCGGCCATCGCGGGGTTGCATGCACCCAGTACGTAGTAGGGATCACGGTCGGCATCGATTTTCTCGTTGAGCATCTCTGCGGGCGAAAACTCTGCGGGAAAGCCGAAGCCCGCCTCTGTACACACTGCTCGGACGTGGTCGATTGCCTCGGTGTGGCTCATCTCGAGAGTCGCTTTTTTCTCGCCGAACGCATCAGGATCGATAGCACTGGGATCAAATGGGAGTGTCACACCATCCGTACGCGTGTGGCATCAAAAAGCAGTCGGGTTGCCGGTTAGTTCGTCGCGACGGGCTCGCGACCAATAATTTCGAAGACAGCGTTGACGAACGTTCGTCGGCGATCGAAGTAGGTGACCTCGACCGACTCGAGAATCTCCGAAAGCAGTTCAGGGCCATCGGGTGTCCGGATCTCGGTGTCGCCGAACTTCTCGAGGATATCGCTTTTCGTCTGCGGCCAGGTGAGCCGCGCGGCGATGCGGGCAACCGGCGCGCCCTCGACGGCTCGCCCATCGCCGAGTTGGACGGTCGGTGTGGATTCGTCGTCTGACATACTCGTTACTTTGACGGCGAGTGCCTAATGGTTTCGATACCGACCCTCGGTGCTAACCGGAAGGTTGTCTGTTGAGTGAAGATACGTCCAGTTCGGTGACTGTCTGACATACTGTTTTGTACACCGACTACATAGGCGGTGATATGACCGATCTCTCGGAGGCCTACGAAGGGAGCGTGGCCTCACAACAGACGACCCATCGGCTCTATTTGGGTGTGAGCCTCTTTTTTATTGGCGCAGTTCTGTTGCTTGCGGCCATCATCGTCGCGGGTTCGGGGCTGCTAACCGCGCGTGGCTACTCCCTTGGCCAGACGCGCTGGGTCGGCGGTATTCTAGGTGGGATCGGCCTGCCGGCAGTTATTCTGGGTGTTTTTACCGTCCTTCCGGCCAACCGTCGAACCCGGTCGGCAGCGTTGATCGGTGCTTCTCTCGCATTGTTCGGCGTCACCATCTTCTCGCAGGCCTACCCGTGTCAGTGGATCGGGACAACCTGTTCAGATCCCGGTGCGGATCTCACGCTCCTGACAGCAGGCGTCTACACGCTGGGAACACTGACAACCGTCTGGTGTCTGTTCGTTGGGATTGCGAACTTCAAAATCCGTAACAATCCTGGCGGTACCGTCACCATGGAGGTCACTCGGCAGGGCGAAACGCAAGTCGTCGAAGTCGAACGGTCGGAACTTGGTGGCCTCGGTGGCATCGGGTTTCTCGGCTCGCCGCCCGACGGCGAAGTGGCAACCCAGACGAACACGAACGGCCATCAGCAGCCTGCCAGTTCACCGACGAGCGATGGTGGGGCCGCCACCAGCGAGATCAACTCGGTTGGCCTCGAAAAGCCCCAGACAACTGGCTCGATCTCGAGTGGCGTCGACCGCATCGGCCCGGAGACACCCTCCGGAGACCGCTCGCAGCGTCAACACGCCTCAGTTGATCGCTACTGCGGCAGCTGTATCGAGTTCAAATACGTTCGAACCGATACCGGTATTCGACCCTACTGTGGGCTCCATGACGAACTGATGGACGATATGGACGCCTGCGAAGACTGGCAGTCGCGTTGAGTCTCCGTCCCTCTATTCGAGAAACGCCCGTAGTTCCGCTATCGACCACGTATTGAGCACGTCCGCTGACTCCGCCCAGCCGCGTCTGGCGGTCTGGACACCGTAGCGCATGTTTTCGAACGAACCCGGCCCGTGGGCGTCAGTGTTGATCGCAATCGTTCCGCCCGCCTCGATGACCGTGCGGACGGCCTCGCCGTGGAGATCTAACCGCAAGGGGTTGGCGTTGACCTCGAGGGCTGTGTCGTGGTCGGCCGCACACTCCGCCAGCGCCGTGAAATCAACCGCAAGCCCCTCGCGGCTGTTGATCATCCGGCCAGTCGGGTGACCGATGATGTCGACTGTTGGTTCGCGGATCGCTTTACAGAGTCGTTCGGTGGCGGTTTCGCTTTCTTGATCTAACGCGCTGTGTGGTGAGGCGACGACGACATCCAACTCGGCCAACACGTCGGTCGGCGTACTCAGCGAGCCGTCGGCTTCGATGTTCGTCTCGACGCCCGACAGCAGTTCGATGTCGAGTTCCGCTTGGAGTGTTTCGATTGTTTCACGCTGTTCGCGGAGCTCTTGGTCGCTGAGTCCGATGGATTCGATAATACCCGCGCCTGCGGCGTGGTCGGTGACTGCGTAGAACGCATAGCCGCGTTTGGCGGCGGCTTCGGCCATCTCCCGAATACTGTATCGACCATCCGACCACTCGGTGTGGGTGTGTAGCTCGCCACTGATTGCCGATTCTTCGAGGAGATCCGGCAGCGTCCCCTCGGCGGCTGCCTGAATCTCGCCGGTATCCTCACGGAGCACGGGCGGAATCCACTCGAGGCCCAACGCCTCGTACATTTCTTGTTCGGTGTTGCCACCGAGACGAACGCCCTCGCGGCGTGTGTCTTGTGCCGACGACATCTCGGGATCAGAAAGCTCTGAGACATCGAAAATACCGTATTCGTTTACCTTCTTGTCCTGGTCGATGGCGACGTTCCGTAGCCGGACGTTGTGGTCTTTGCTACCGGTAAAGTACTGGAGTGCTGACCCGAACTCTCCGGGGACGACCACCCGGAGATCAACCCGTACGTCGTCGGCCCGAAGGCTGGATTTGTGCGTGCCGGCCTCGATGATGTCGTCGGCTTCGTCCCACTTGGTGAACGCCTCAACGACGGCCTCGTTGTCGGTGCTAGCGACGAGCACATCCACATCGCCAATCGTGTCTTTCCACCGTCGGATCGAGCCGGCGACCTCGAGACGTTCGACAGCCCCGAGTCTCTCGAGGTGGTCGAGAATCGAATCCGCAATCGGCCGGGCCTCGCCGAGTCGCTCGCGCTGTTGGCTCTGGCGGGCAAACGGAATGTTCTCGAGAATGTTCTGTTCGGTTTTCGCACCAAAGCCCGTGAGCTGCTGGATTTCGCCGGCTTCGGCGGCCGCCTCGAGTTCGTCGAGGTCAGTGATCGCAAGTTCGTCGTACAGCGAACCGACGGTTTTTGGGCCGACACCTTCGACACTGGTGAGTCCGGCCATATCGACCGGGAGTTCCTCTCGCAACGCAACCAGTTCGCTGATATGGCCGGTCTCGAAGTATTCGACGACTTTCGAGGCGATTGCATCCCCGACACGGTCGATTGTTTCGACCGCCGATTGGCCGGTCGCTGCCAGTTGGTCGATTGGCTCGGGATGCTCGGCGATGTTTTCGGCTGCCCGACGGTAGGCAGTGGGCTTGTACTCGACGCCTGTCGCCTCGAGGCGGTCGGCAAACTCGAAAAGGAGACGAGCAATCTCGTCATTGTAGCTCATTTGTCCGTTGTTTGGCCGCGGGCTACTTAATCAGTCACCGTCGCCAACAGACAACAGGAGAAAACTACCGGCCGAAGAGGCAAAATATTGAATAATAAATAGTACACATTTCCCAACCGTGTTTCCTCGAATGACGCCGGACGGTGACAACACCGACTGTTGGCAGTGTGGAGCCGACGTACAGCCAACAGCTACGTTCTGTCCACACTGCGGGACGGCGGTGGCTTGCCCGGAGTGTCGAGTGCCGTTTGTGGATTCCACGGCGTTCTGTTCGAACTGCGGAGCCGAACGCCACGCCGGCGACTCGAGGCTGCAGACGAACGATCAATCCGAAACCTACCGGCAGTTTCGACGCCGCATCAGGAGGTATCTCGAAGACGGCTGGGAGGTCACCGCCGACCACGGCGACCACATAACGGTTGTCAACCGAGGAATCGGCTCGCTTTGGGTTCATCTGCTGTTGGTGGTGTTTTCCGGCGGCTTTCTCAACCTCGTCTACGGCTGGTATCACTACTCGAAAAACGCCGAAACGCGCCACCTTGTAGTCGGCGAGACCGATCCTGCTTGTAGCACAACCACACGTTCCGACAAGACTGCCTCAACTCAGCCGGCGACCAACCGAGGGTGGCTGAGGTATCTCACCGCTGGGCTGTTGTGGGCTGGGAGCCTCATGTGTCTGTTTGTTGCTGTCTCCGGTGGTTCGCTCGGTATCGGGCTGGTCGGTCTACTGCTGGCTGCTGCTGCCAGCGGTTCGCTCGGCATTGGGCCGATCGGAGTCGGTTTCAGTGTTTTCCGCACCTACATTCTGCCGCCGCTCAGACGACGGCTTGGAATCACGCGGTTTGGTCGATACAAGACCGTCGATCAACGGCTCCTCGAGTCGACTGACGAACCCTGTGTCGTCTGTGGTTTTAGCTTCGACGGCGGAGTTGTTCGAAGACGACGTGACGAAACTGTTCTCGCGGGCGTTCCGGTTCGAACACACCGGGTAGCTACGAACCATTACTGTCCGGCGTGTGCTCGAGACGAACAGCTCATAGCTGAGCCTGCGGGTGCCGAACATACAAAGATCCCAGACCAGCAATCGACAACTACCAGATCTCACGACTGAGAGCGGCTGGCTATCGGCGGCGTCGGGTTGTGTCGTCGTTGCCGAGTGCCTTTTTCAGAAACCGCGTCCAGCGTTTATTATCCGCTGCCGCCTGGCGTTCGGCTTCTGCCTCGAGGTCTACCGGCTCGAGCTGGCCGAGGGCATTGAGCGCGCGGTCGATCCCGATAATGGATTCGGCGAGCGTTTCGCCTTCTTCGTAGCTGACCTCGTTGTTTTCGATGGGCTCGAGACGCTCGAGGCGCTCGCGGCGCAGGTTTCGCTTTGCGGTCTCGACGCGTTCGCGTTCGCCCGGCGGAATCGTCTCTCTGCGGTTGATCTCGAAGACAAACGTCCGAAGATCCAACTGCTCGCCCTGGACGGTAATGCAGTCGGGAATCTCCGCGCCGACCGTCGAGCCATCCCGACCGATGCGCTCGAGGAGTTGTTTGCGCTGATACTCCTTCACGGAGGGCTGTTGGGTCGGCTCGTATTTCGATGTGTCGACAGGTCTTGGCACTCGCGGTGAGCTGTTTGCCTTGAGGCGGGCGTTGTCACAGAAACTGTCGTGAATCACCCTGAAACTGAAACTTCTTAAGGTAATCGCCAGTATTCAGTAGTATGGGTCTGTTTGATCGGTTACGCGGCGACGACGCCCCGCGTGTCGCCTTTATTGGTATTGATGGGGTTCCCTTTAGCCTTCTTTCGAACCACAAAGACCGGCTGCCCAACTTCGCTGCGCTTGCCGACGAGGGGTCGGCTGGCGCGATAGACAGCATTGTCCCGCCCGAATCGAGTGCGTGTTGGCCCGCACTCACAACCGGCGTCAACCCCGGCGAAACCGGTGTGTACGGCTTTCAGGATCGAGAAGTCGGCTCGTACGACACCTACGTCCCGATGGGCCAAGACGTCCAGGCCACCCGGATCTGGGATCGGGTAACCGAAGCCGAACGGCTTGCGACAGTGCTCAACGTCCCTGTGACGTTCCCCCCACAGCGTAACGTCCAGCGGATGGTCTCGGGGTTTCTCTCGCCGAGCGTCGCCAAGGCAAGCTATCCCGACGAACTGCGTGAGACGCTCGAGTCCAAGGGGTATCTGATTGATGTCAACGCCAAACTCGGCCACAAAGCGGACAAATCCGAGTTCATGGATCACGCCTACAAAACACTGCGCAAACGCTTCGAGGCGTTCGAACACTACCTATCGGCCGATGACTGGGATCTGTTCTTTGGCGTCTTCATGACGACCGACCGAGTCAACCACTTTTTGTTCAAAGACTACGAAACCGACGGCGAGAACAAGGAGGTCTTTTTAGCGTTCTACGAACAGCTCGATGCGTACATCGGCCAGATCCGCGAGTTGCTTCCTCCAAACGTGACACTCGTCGTAGCCTCTGACCACGGCTTTACCAGCCTCAACCACGAAGTCCACTGCAACACGTGGCTTCAACAGGAAGGCTGGCTCTCGTATGCGGACGACGACCACAGCGAACTCGGCGATATCGCCGACGAAACGCGGGCGTACTCACTTATTCCCGGCCGCTTTTATTTGAATCTCGAGGGCCGCGAGCCGCGTGGAAGCGTCCCAGAAGACGACTACGAGACGGTTCGGGCCGAACTCAAAGCCGACCTCGAGGCGCTCGAAGGCCCTGACGGAACGCCGGTCTGCGAGCGGGTCGTCGAAAAGGAAGTCGCCTTCCGTGGCGACCACGCCGACATCGCGCCGGATCTGGTTGCGATTCCGAACCACGGCTTCGATCTCAAAGCCGGCTTCAAAGGCCACGACGATGTCTTCGATGTAGGACCCCGAAACGGCATGCACAGTTTCGACAACGCCACACTGTTCGTTGACGACCCTGATGTGGCAATCGAGGATGCAGATCTGTTCGATATCGCACCGACAATCCTGGATTTAATGGACATCGAGTACGGCCGAACCGACTTCGACGGTGCAACCCTGCTAAAATAGTCCGTCGAGTTCGTCGTTCTGGAAGTTCTTTTCGGCCTCCGAGGCCTGCGTGTTGTTGTGTTCGTCTCGTTGTTCGGCAGCCTGTTGTGCACGGGCGAAAAACCGCTCGATGCGGTCGGAACGCTCGAGACCGCCGAGCAACACAAGCGAGGCCAGGCGGTCGCTTTCGGTGGGGAAATCCCCGCCGCGAACCTGCATGCTTCCGGTCTCGTCTTCGACCCACCGACGGGCTTTCTCGACGCCCTTTCGGGAGATTCGGTCGGGTTCGCCGGCGATAACAACCAGTGCGGCCTCAGCAGTCGTCCCGCCGGGCAGACTCGAGCCGGTCAACAGCGCGTTTCGGGTTGTACTCGTAATCAGTGAGATGTTTTCGGCAGCATCCTCGCTCGCGGGCGTACTGGCATATCCCAGCGAGGCGATGCCGCCTGCTCGGAGTGTATTGATAATCTCACTGGAATCAACAACGCTTTGGCCGACACCGTGGGCAGACTCACCTGCCGCCAACAGCAGGCCCACCCGTCGGGCAATATTCTGGTTGATTGCATCAAACCCTTCTGTCAGACTCTCTCCAGAGGATTTCCAGGCGTCGTTATCAACGACCAATGTTGCGTCGGCTTCCCCAAGCAGTGTTTTGAGCGACCGTGCGGCGTTGTGCTGATACAGCCCACTCTCGTCGGTGCCGGGAAGCACTCCCAGTGTGTACACCGGCACGTCGTAGACGCGTCTGAGCCGCCGGCAGACCACTGGCGCGCCGCCCGACCCAGTGCCGCCGCCGAGACCCGCGAGGACAAATATTGCTTCTGCCTCGGAGCTGATTCGGCCGTCGAGTGCGTCCATTACCTGCTCGATATCTTGTTCCATGACTGCCGCGCCGAGTTCGTTGTCACCACCGACGCCCTGGCCTTTAACCCGGTCTTGACCGATAAGGACGGTCTCGAACGGAACTGACTGGAGGTCTGCTCTCGCGGTGTTGACTGCGAGTGCTCCTTTGATCGCCCCGAAGCCCATTTGGTCGTCAAACGACGCCAGTGCGGTCGTCAACTTCCCACCTGCCTGGCCGATACCAATAAGAACAGCTTTCATACGTTCTGATACCAGCCTGACTGTTTGAATCTTGCCCCGATGCCGCACGGTCGGCAGGTTTGGAGTGACAATCGTTTTGTTCGAGCCACGAGTTGGTTCTGTATGTTACACACTGCTGCCGACAGCGTTTCGGACTGCTCGCCATCCACACTGGAGGCTGCCTACTTCGAACAGCTTCAGGCAGTCATCGAGACAGTCGGCCACCGACAGGTTGCAGCCGAAACCGACGTTGCTACTGCTCGTCTCGAGGCGCTGGCTGCCGGCGAACAGCCACCACTGACCCTAACAGCGGCCGCCGAGATTCTGGCGGTTGCTGATTCCAATCCGGACACCGAAGCGATTGTGTTCGAACTCCGCGATCACCTACTTTTGGGGATGACAACCGCTGTGCTCGATGTCGATACGATCGCAGCCAACATTGCGGTCGATCTCACCGGCCAAGAAGTCCAACAGGCTATCGAAGGTCGCACCGAGATGACACTGGCCCAACTGGCAGCGATCCAGTCGGTAATCGAAAGCCGGGAGGACTGAGATGGCCGACGTTGTCATTCTGGGATGTGGCTACATCGGCCTCGAGTTGGGCACACAACTCACCGAAGCGGGCCACGATGTCGTCGGCGTTCGCCGCTCTGAGTCAGGCTGTGTGGCTATCGAAGACGCAGGCTTCAGCGCCCACCAGGCCGATCTGACAAACCAAGTCGACCGCGAACAGTTGCCTGATGCCGAGTGGCTCGTGTTTGCGGCCTCCTCGGGCGGACGGGACGCCGAGGCGGCAAACGCAATCTACGTCGAAGCCCTCGAGGCCGTTGTCGCCCAGTACGGCAGCCGTGAGTCTGTGCCTGATCGGCTCGTCTATACGTCCAGTACAGGCGTCTACGGCGACCACGACGGCGAGTGGGTCGACGAATCGACGCCGCTGGAGCCGACGACGCCCAAAACCGAGGTGCTTGTCGAAGCCGAACGCATCGCGCTCGAAGCGTCCCCTTCGCATGGTATTGACGGCACCGTCGCCCGATTTTCAGGACTGTACGGCCCCGGTCGCTACCGTCTCGAGCGATATCTCGACGGACCTGTCACTGAGGGATATCTGAATATGGTTCACCGCGCGGATGCTGCCGGTGCGGTCGCCTACCTGTTGACCGCCGACTGCGCGCGCGGCGAGGCCGTTGTTGTCACCGACGACGAACCCGTCGACAAATGGGAGTTTGCCGACTGGCTGGCGGCCGAATGCGACCTCGAGAGTCCTCCAAAACGGACAAAGCAACAACGACTTGCCGACGACGAACTCTCAGCGGCCGCACGTCGCCGGATTCTCACGAGCAAGCGATGTTCGAACGAGTATCTTCGAACGCTGGGGTATCCGTTCGAACATCCGACCTACCGGTCAGGATATCGAACAGCAATTGAAGCCTACCGGGCCGAAACAGACTCCTAACTCTCGTTCCAACCGACCGAAAGAGCCGCTACCGGAGAGACAGTAACACGAAACTACCCAACTCGAAAGCAGTGGGGACGATATTTGTCCTTGCTGAACCAACGCAATATCAGGCAACTTTCTTAGTGACTGGGCTTGAGTAGCACTCTATGGGACAGCTAGCTGTCGGCGAGGCCTTCGGCCTGCTCGAGGAGTTGGTCGAGGCCGAGACGGAGCTGTTCGTTGCAATCGTTGTCCTCGCGGGACTCACTGGAGCGGCTGCAATCGTCTACCGCTGGCTGCGGCAGTCAAACGGTGAGCGATTCAAACAGCTACTCGCCGACAAGCAGGCGGTTGTGGTGTTGATGCATCCGAACCCAGATCCCGATGCGATGGCCTCAGCGACAGCGGTGGCTGCTCTCGCCGAACAGCTCGACACTGAGGTAACCATTCAGTATCCGGGCCAGATTCGCCATCAGGAAAACCGTGCGTTTCGCACCGTGTTGGATCTCGAGTTGGATAACATCGACCATGTAACCGATCTTGCGGCCGAAGCGGTCATTCTGGTTGATCACAACACTCCACGCGGCTTTACTGGCGCAGAAGGAATCCTCCCGCTGGCGGTCGTCGATCACCATCCTGGTGAGGGCACTGGTGAGCTGTTTACTGACGTTCGAACTGACTACGGGTCGTGTTCGAGCATCGTCGCCGAATATTTCGAAGACATCGGGGCAGTGCCAGTGCCGGCCGAACAACACGCCAGCGAAACCGGCTCGAGATACGTCCTGCCGTCGTCGGCCGCCACCGGACTGCTGTATGGGATTTTGTCTGACACAAAGAATCTCACTGTCGGTGCGGCCGCCGTCGACTTCGAGGCCGCATCGTATCTGTATCCCGGCGTCGATCAGGATCGACTCGACCGCATTGCGAACCCAGAAGTCGATGCCGAAGTACTCGAGATCAAAGCCCGCGCAATCGCAGGCCGACAGATTAAGGGGTCGTTTGCGGTCTGTGATGTCGGGCCGGTCTCGAATGCGGATGCCATCCCACAGGCCGCCGACGAGATCATCCGTCTCGAGGGAGTAACCGCCGTCGTCATTGCCGGTGAAAAAGACGGAACGATCCATCTGTCGGGGCGTTCTCGAGACGACCGGGTTCATATGGGTCGTGTACTCGAGAGTGTCACCGAGGATATCTCGAATGCGAGCGCAGGCGGACATGCCCGGATGGGTGGCGGCCAAATCGCTCCCCAACCGCAGCTGTCGGATGGTGGCGAGCCAATCGCAGACAACTCACTCAAGCGTGATGTCTTGATCGAACGGCTGTTTTCGTCGATGTCAGGCGACGTGTAGGGTTGTTTATCCACCTCGAGCAGGAAGGCGACGTATGGCAACTGCAGACGGGACGTGGCGGTACCGCGAGCGGTTCGGCGAGAGCTTTGGGCGAACCTACTTTCGACGATTTCCACCCGGCGTCTGTTCGTCTCTCGGCATCGGCACCTATCTCGGCGAGCCGACTGCGGCGGTCGACGACCAGTACCGAAGCGCCCTCCAGTCGGCGCTCAACTACGGGATCAACCACATCGATACGGCAGTCAACTACCGCTGTCAGCGAAGCGAACGCGTCGTCGGCGAGGTGCTGTCGACGACCGATATCGACCGCGAGCAACTGGTCGTTTCGACGAAAGGTGGGTTCGTTCCGTTCGATACTACCCGCCCTGATGATCCGGGCCGGTACGTCCGCAAGCAGTTCGTCGAACCCGGACTCGTCGATACCGACTCGCTCGTCCGAGGCAGCCACTCGCTTGATCCGAACTTTATCGAGGCGATGATCGACCAGTCGCTGGACAATCTCGGCGTTGAGACAATCGACTGTTACTACCTGCACAATCCCGAAACACAACTGCTTGCTGTCGAAGCCGACGAGTTGTACGACCAACTCGAGGTCGTCTTCGAACGTCTCGAGCGCCGCCGTGCGGCCGGCGATATCGGTGTGTATGGGCTTGCAACCTGGCAGGCGTTTCGGGTCGAAGCCTCTCATCAGCAGTATCTGTCGCTACCCGACATCCTGTCTCGGGCACAGGCGGCCGCCGAAACGGTTGGAGCAGCCGAGACTCACGGCCTGCAGGTGATTCAGCTGCCGTTCAACGTCGAGATGGCTGATGCGTTTACTGTGACCGCCCAACCAACCACAGACGAACCGGTGAGCATCCTCGAGTACGCCCACGACTCTGAGCTATCGGTTGTCACGAGTGCGTCTCTTGGCCAGGGTGGGCTTGCCGAAGCGATTCCGTCCGCCGTCGACGCCGAGTTATCGGGTGATACTGCCGCCCAGCGAGCGGTCAACTTCGCCCGAAGCGCACCCGGTGTCACCTGTTCGCTGGTGGGGATGAAATCCCTCGAGCACGTCGCCGAAAACATCGCTGCTGGCACGTTCGATCCGCTAGGTGCGTCGGCGTTCGATACCATTTTTGAGTGACGAACTCCAGTGGGACTTAAGCCCCTGGGCCAACCACCGGCTGACGAATGCGACTTGCACTGATTGCTCACGACGAAAAGAAAGACGATCTCATGGCTTTCGCCAGCGACCACGAAGACGTACTCTCGAAGGCCTCGCTGATGGCGACCGGCACGACTGGTAAACGACTGATGGAACTCACTGATCTCGATGTCGATCGCAAAGCCTCCGGGCCACTTGGCGGCGATATGCAGATCGGTGCTGAAATCACCGACGGTGACTGTACTGGTGTGATTTTCCTGCGAGACCCACTTACTGCCCAGCCGCATGAGCCGGATATCTCGGCGCTCTTGCGGCTCTGTGATGTTCATGACATCCCGTTGGCGACGAATCTCGCATCAGCTGAGATGCTCATCGAGCAACTTTTCGAGTAACTCCGAGAACAACGGTGTGACTGTCGCGGTGTGCGATCAGTCAGTTCACCGTTGTGTTTATGCGCTATGGGAAACTGCATTTGATATGGCCTTTCGGACAACAGTCGTTGTTGCAGTCTGCTGTTGTCTGTTCGTCTCGATGGCCGCAAGCGGTGCTGTCGCTGCGCCGACCACCTCGAGTGCGTCGGCAGCCGACACATCTGGATCCCTCGAGACGACAGAGTCGGCTACTGCAGCCTGTTTTCCGACCGACGGCTATGAGTTTACTATTGGAGACCAGGGCCCAGAGATCACGATGATCCTTCATCTGTCGCTGTTGACGAATCTCGGTGGGCCAGGTGCGCTCGGTGTCGAACTCACTGGTTCTATCGGTGGCCCACCAATTGTCGAACTCCGGACGGGCGTCATTTTTTCAGGAATCGACACTGTCGGTGAGTTCCTCGAAAACCCGTTTGGGCCGTTTTCGATTGCCTTCGAGTATCTTTTTGAGCTACCGATGTTTGGCGATGATTTCGCCTACGAAACGACTGACTCGCCGGTTGATGGGCCCGTCGGCGACGCCGACTGTTAGCTGGTCGCTGTTGGCTGATTGCTGCCGACAGCAGTTCTTTAGCCCGTCTCTGCGGGGTCGGCTACCGTTTCGGCTATTTCGTCAATGCCCACTCGGTCGCAGTCGTCATACAGCGGACAGGCCTCCGGGCCGTCTACACAGGCCGGTTTGCGGGCAGTACAGTACTCGCGGCCGAACTGGATCATCGCTGTATGACCGAATCCACACTTTGCAGGTGGGAGGTCGGCTTCGAGCGCTGTCCGTACTGCTTCGTGGTCGGCGGTTGGGTCGGCCAGTCCCATCCGGCGGGCAATACGATGAACGTGGGTATCGACTGGAAAGACGCCGCCGCGACCCCCGGCGAAAAGCAACACACAGTCGGCGGTTTTCGGCCCGACACCGCGAATCTCGAGCAGTCGGGATCGCACTGTTTCGGGAGGTTCGGTTTTGACGAACGAATCA
>LKML01000015.1 GCA_001563795.1 Haloferacaceae archaeon B1-Br10_E2g22
GAACTTCGAGCCGCCGGCTGACGACGAAGACGCCACCGACCAGTGAGTCCGAACCGGAGCCAAACCCATTTTATGCCACCGTTCGTAGTAACGACTAATGGCGAGATGTGATGCGTGTGGCGTAGACGAGAACATGCCCTATCAGTGCCATCGGTGTGGCCAGACGTTCTGCCCAGACCATCGGCTTCCCGAAAACCACGACTGTCCGGGTCTCAACGATTGGAATGACCCTGGCGGCGTTTTCGACAGCGGCTTCGATGATTCAATCGACAACGAAGCCCGGACATCGAAAGCCAAAGGATTGATCAACAGGCTGACTGGCACTGGCGGGCCGCTGAGCTACTTCCGAGGAAACATGGCCTACACCCTCTTGGGGCTGATGTGGATAACGTTCATCGCCCAGTTTATTGTGCTCGCAGCGTTTGGCCAGGGCGTCTTTGGGTCAATTTTCACGATCTCGACGGCTAACCCCGAGTACGTCTGGACGTGGATTATTTCGATTTTCTCCCATGGAGGACTCTACCACCTCGTGGCCAACAGCATCGTGCTGTTTTTCTTCGGACCGATTGTCGAACGCTACACCGGCTCGAAAACGTTTCTGTATCTGTTTTTGGGTGCTGGTGTCGCCGCCGGCCTCGGACATATCGGTGTTGCGCTTTTGACCGGCGAGCCCTCTGCGGTACTCGGAGCCAGTGGTGCAGTGTTCGCGATTATGGGCGTGCTCACAGTGTTGAATCCGGATATGAAAGTGCTGTTGTTTTTCGTGTTGCCGATTCCGCTCTACATCCTGACGTTCGGCTTTGCGCTGTTGTCGGTGGTCTTTTTCGTCAATCCCTCGGCCGCCGGGAGCGTCGGAATGGGCAACGTTGCGCACTTTGCACACCTCGTGGGGCTTGTGATCGGACTCTGGTACGGCCAACAGCTCAAAGGTGAGGTGCGGGCACCCAACCAACTGCAGTTCGGCGGTGGCCCTGGCGGGCCTGGTGGGCCGGGCCGCCGCTTCTAGGGATAGTACTCGCCCAGGCTTTGGGCCCAAAATTTTATTTTTGATTTATGTGTCGGTTCTACAACCCATCAGTCGCGTCGAAATCACGATTTTAGGTGTGGCTGCCCAACAGCAGCCACATGCGAGAGACGATCAGGCCTGCCGATGAGTCGAAACCGGTTATCAACGCCAACGGTGAGCGTGTCGGATACATCGTGTCGGTCGAAGCCGACACTGCGTTGGTCGAAGCCGAAACAGAGCTAACAGAGACGTTGCTGTCGATGCTCGGATGGGCCGAACCCGACGCCGAAAGCGACCATTACACGCTCGATTCGGAGGCCGTCGATGCTGTCACCGACGACTACGTGCGGCTCACGGAGTTGTGAGATGCACACAGTGGTCGCCTCAACAGCTTGGGCCGTGCCACTGCAGGGGGAGTTTCGCTGGGTTGCAATAGTGCTTTTTCTGCTCGCGGTTGTCGCTGGCATTGTCGGAATCCAAGGAATCGCTGGGATGTCAATGGGGATTGCCCGGATCTTCGTGGCGATTTTTCTGGTGTTGGCTATCGTGAGTCTCTTTTTATAACACTGCTATCGGTGGCGGTCGATGACGGCTTTGGCCTCGCGGCCGGCCTGTTTCCAGCCGTAGCCTGCCTCATAGACGTGGCGTTTGTTTTCGACTAACTCTTCGGGCGAAGACTCCTCGAAGCCGCCGCGATTCCATGCACCGGATTCTCTGAGCCACTCACAGACGGTGGCTTTGGTTTCGGCCCACGACAGATCGACCATCTCATACCAAGCGATCATCGCAAACACCGCGTTGTCATGACAGCCCGGCACCGAACCGTGTTCGTAGATCGTCCGCAGTGGCTCGACGGTCGGCTCAGAGACGAGTTCTTTGTATTCAGCCGCCGTCAACAGCCGAAGGGTTCCGTCGTCGTCCTGTTCGATGCGGTTGACAGCTTTGAGCGTCTCGAGGCCAGCCTTATGAAGCTCGCTCCACTCGCCGTGGACTGCCGAGCGGAGTTCAGCCTCCGTCGGGTCGTCTTCGGTGGCCGACAGTACAGCTAAACAGTCAGTGTAGGCCTTCTCGATGGTGGGCCAAGGTGTGCCCTCGAACCGACACTCGAGTTCGTGGAGGCTGTTGGTGGTTCGACAGCCCGGACAGGGGTAACTGAAACGCGGCACGAGTGGTGACAGTCGGGCAAGCAGAATATAGATTGTCATCGCTCGGCGGCGACCGTCGGGCTTATTCACCCTGCGATGAAACTCGGCGTATCTATGTCGAGCCCGCTGTACGCACGGTATCCGTTCTTGGAGGCCGCACGGCAGGCCGTCGGCGAGCTCGGCGTCGACCTCGAGACGCTGATCGCTGATGGTGCTCCAGCCGTCGAGCGGGGGCGCAAACGCGTCGAACGCGCGCTGATGGCCGGCCGGGTTGATGCCGAAGACCCCGAAGCCTGGCGCGATGAAGATGAACTGCTTTCGTATCCGATCGCTCGAATCCTCGTTTCGTTACTTGATTCGGGACCTGCAATCGAAAAGTACGCAGCCGCTGAGGCCAAAACTGCTGTCGAACGCCTCGAGGCGGATTTTGCAGCCGGCGACGACGGGCTCAAAAGCACGACCAGCCCGCGAGTTGACCGTGAGACGATTCTCGAAGAACTGGGACTGACCGATACCGTCGTCGCCGACCGAGAGACGGTCGGTCAATCGAATCGCGAACCAGAGTGGTTCCGAATCAGCGTTGGGACGTATCTCCAGTTGACCTCGGGAGCTCGGGGCGACGAGTGGCGATTAGTCAACCGCGCAGTCGACGGTGGAGAAGTCCGCATTCGCCGCGAGGAACTGTTCGTGCTGCTTCGGACGGCGATCCGCCGACGCATTGCAGCGGGTCTTCCGTTCGAGGGACTCACAGAGGGCGAAGGCATCGTCGAACCCCTAGAGTCTGATCTCGGCGAACTCCGTCGGCTACTTTCGGAGCGAACCGTCGTCGGCCGGATTGATTTCGTCAATCGGGATCTGTTTCCGCCCTGTATCGAAAACCTGCTGCAAAAGGCCGAAGACGACATCGAGTTAGCAGCCTACGAGAGCTTTACACTGATGGCGTTTCTGACCGGAATCGGCATGGAGGCCGACGAAATCATCGCCTTCTGTGCGGAATCCTCACTCAACGCGGAGACAATTCGGTATCAAACGGCGTATCTACGCGATGATCGCGGCACCCAGTATCCGCCACCCTCGTGTGAAACCCTGAGCGCCTATGGGATCTGTCACAACGAAGACAACCACTGGAAGGACGCCGCCCACCCCCTGGAGTACTATCAAGCACAACTCGAGGCTGCCGACGAGGAGCTGTCCGATTGGCGCGAAGAACAGACCACAGCGTAGTCAGAAAATCAGCCAGCAGCCTCACTCCTCGTCAGCGTTGAGTTTCGTAAGAACAATCCCGAACAGCGCCATCAGTAGTACAAATCCAGTCAGTGCGGCAACAATCGCCAGCGCGCCGTCGCTCGGTAGCCCGTCGGAACCGTCGAACACTACGCCGATCCCAATGAGGGTAGCGAGGAACAGCCCGACCGCAGCGAGCGAAACCGCCGTCTGCCGGCGCATTTCCTCGTCGATTTCCATACCCCCCGTTCCTGCGGCCGTCTCAAAAGGGCTTCGAAACACGTGGCGAAACCCCTCCAGGGCGACACTGTCCGGCTGTTTGTGGCCAAAAGAGGGGTTTAGGTAGCTCCAGGCTCTAGATAAATAGTTGCACAACCCAGTTATGATCCCCACGAGTAGCCCTCCAGAAACAGCCCCACTCAGAACAGAAACAGTCGCAGGCACCGGCAAACGCGCCCAGCGTGCCAGAACTGAACCGATGAGACTCCGGCCGCTCGAGGATGGACGCACCATCCTCGAGACTGACGGCGGCACCTACGTCGTCGACAACGACCACAAACAGTGTAGCTGCCCGGATGCTACCATTCGCGGGGCGCGGTGCAAACACCGCCGCCGCGTCGCTCTCGAGGCCGCCGCCGGCCGACTGCCACCGGCTGGGATGCGCCAGGGAGCCTGTGCGATCTGTGGCACCCGACTGAACGTCGCCGTCGGCCAGCCGACCGCACTCTGTGAGGCCCACGCCTTCGAGGCCGGCGAACTCGTCTGCGACCGCGAAACCGACAGCGTCCTCATTGTCTGCAAACAGACGACAGACCGAGCCGATAGCCGACGGACGGACGACAGCCGTCTGATCGCCAACGTCGAGACGAACGCCAACTACGGTGCTCACGAGCCAGTGATCGAGGCTGTGTACGCCAGCGCAACCGATCTCCCGGCCAAACGGTACGGTTTTCCGGCCGGCCGACTTCGGCACACCGACAGCGATCCCACCCGCGGTCGCCGACTGCCTGCCGGCCGTGAAGCACTCAGTGGCCATCAGTCGTTGTGGCCAGGCGTAGCCACCGTCTAACGCCGGTTAGTCGTCTGCTTGTTCGGGGTCGTCGCTGTCGATATCATCGTTCGGACAGCGTGGCACTGTGAGCCTCACTGACTCATCAGCAGCCCAGATCTGAAACCACCCACAGAAGGCCTCGCCGCTCGAGAGTTCGACATCCAGCTGGTCGTCCCACTCGTCGTCCGTTGTGGTATCGACCACCTCGAGCTGGTAGCGCCCCGGCTCGGTGGCGAGTGCTGGTTCGACGAACTGTTCGCCCGCAGCGAGTTGCTGTGTCTCGTCGTAAATGACACCCTCGCTGACGTGGTTGACGACGACCCAGAGCTGTCGGCTGCGTGTATCGCGGTTTTCAATCCTGAGTTCAAACGGTTCGTCTAACGATTCGTCGTTGAGACAGCCAGCCAGGGCGACCACCGAGAGCGATCCAAGCAGAACCTGTCGACGGTCTACATCCATTGGAGTCCGTTCCGGCTACCAGCGGATAGCATTTATTCAGGCTGTCAGTACTGTGATGGTAGTAGCCCTATAGTTCGTCGAGTGTCGTTTTCCTGCTGCGGCCGACGAACTCATCGAAGTCGGTGCCATCCGCGAGTGCAGTTTCTTTTTTCACTCGGTAGTTGCCACCGTCGGTTACGTGTAGGTCGCCGGGATGAAAGAAATACCAGTCTTCGCGGTCGAACCGGACGGCAATACGGGCTTTCGCACCGAAGTTCTGGGCAAAATAAATGAGTGCTTCGACCTCTTGGCCCGAGAGATAGATCGGCCGACCGCTCGAGGATTTGGCCTCGATGGCATAAAACCGCTCGCCGTCGCCGGCCAACACATCAGGCAACTCGCGGTCGGTTGCACTCCCACTGGCAGGTGCACGCATAACAGCAAATCCCGATTCGTCGAGTCGGTTGACAAGTTCACGTTCCCGCCTGTCTCCCTTACGGTTTGCCGACATGTATCCTCCGGTCGGTGTGGTATCGTCCGTCTAAGACTGCCATACGATGGGTTGTCGGGTGAGTATTAAAAGAACTGCGGGGTCGGTTACTTGGCGCGTTCTGTGAGTTTTTCGCCGGCGTTAGCGTCTGCAAGCTTTTTCGAACCAAGAAAGATCAGCCCAATTGCGACAACCAACAACAGATCACCGACCCACAACTCCTGTATCAGGCTGACATATACGCCAAGAAGCACGAACAGCACCGACAGTGCGAGATACGCCCATCCGAGTTTCATACAGGCACCTTTCGGCCAGCCGTCTTAAAACGCCCGTCTTTTTATGTGCCGTGATCCCAGCTGCCCAGATACTCACGCTGGGTCTCGGTAAGCGCGTCGTGTTCAACGCCTTCAGCCTCGAGTTTGATTTCGGCGATCTCACGGTCTAACTCATCGGGGACGTTGTGTACGCCCGCTTCGTAGGCCCCGCCGTTGTTGGCGAGTTCTCGAACACAGACGGCCTGTACACCGAAACTTTGATCCATGACCTCGACTGGATGACCCAGTGCGATGGGTGCTGCAAGATTGACCAACCGGCCCTCTGCAAGTACGTTGAGCCGACGGCCGTCGGGCATCTCGTAGGCGTCAACACCATCGCGGGCTTCGTAGACCTCGATGGCTCGTTCTTCGAGCGCTACGAGGTCGATCTCGATATCGAAGTGTCCCGCGTTCGCCAGCAAGACGCCGTCTTTCATCTCGTCGAAATGCTCTCCGAGTACCACATCGCGATTGCCGGTCGTCGTCAAAATGAGGTCGGCCTCGGCGGCGGCTTCAGCCATTGGCAGTACGTCGTAGCCTTCCATGTGGGCCTCGAGAGCCTTCCGTGGATCGACTTCAGTGACGACTACGTTCGCATTCTGACCAGCGGCCTTTTTGGCGATTCCTTTCCCGCAGTAGCCGTAGCCGGCGACGACGACGGTTTTGCCCGCAAACGAGAGGTTCGTCGTCATTGCAATCGTCGCCAACGAGGACTCACCCGTGCCGTGGACGTTGTCGAACAGCGTCTTCATTGGGGTGTCGTTGACCGCAAACACGGGATACTCGAGGGCGTTGTCGTCGTCCATCGCCCGCAGTCGGTGGACGCCAGTGGTCGTCTCCTCGCAGCCGCCGACGATCGTCTCGATGAGCCCAGGGCGGTCTTCGTGGATTGCCGCGATCATGTCCATTCCGTCGTCGACCGTGATCGTTGGTTCGTGGTCGAGAACGGCATCAATCGCCTCGTAGTATTCGTCGTCGTCGACGCCGCGGACAGCATACGAGGTGATGTTCTCGTGGGCATCGAGGGCTGCGCTCACGTCATCATGGGTCGAAAGTGGGTTGCAGCCCGTAATTGCAACCTCTGCGCCGCCCAACGCGAGCAACTCGACGAGATTGGCGGTTTTGGCTTCGACGTGCATCGCCATCCCAACGGTCTCGCCATCGAGCGGGGCCGCAGATTTGAACTCCCCGCGGAGTGACTGTAGAATGGGCATATGCTGGAGTGCCCACTCCATTTTGCGTCGCCCTTCGGTCTGGGCGGCCTCGACGTCCTCGAGATGATTCGAGATCGGTGGATACGCTGATTCGCTCATAGAGGATACTCACAGCAAGCGGTGAAAACGGTACCGAAGCCGAGAGACCGATTTGACTCGAGCCGACAGGCCAGCAGTCCAGACTGTGACGTATCTGCCAACGGCTGGGCAGTATCTGGTAACAGTGATTATGGGGCGTTCGGCGGAATACAGTATAAATGGCAGCTAACAGTCATTCAGTCGTTGTACCGGCAATTGATGTTCCAAGCTGTGTGACAACGATTCGATCGCTTGGGCGGCGCGATATCAAGGTGATCGCGGTCGCTGCCTCGGCGTCGGCTCCTGGCTTCGGTTCGCGGTACTGTGCGGAGTCAGTGTTGGCTCCCGACCCAACGACTGATCTGGCTGGCTACCGGGAGGCTCTCTTTGATCTCGCCGTACGCCCATCGGTTCAGACGGTCATTCCCATGTCGGAACCGGACGTCTACGCGCTGGCGACGCGACGGGAGGCCTTTAGCGACCACGTCTCGACGCTCTGGCCAGATCTGACGACACTACAGCAGGCCCACGATAGACTCCAGTTGCTCGAGGCGGCGCGGGCTGCCGACGTCGCTGTCCCGGAGACGACACTGTTGGGTGAAACAGACGACTGGAGCTGCGATCAGATTATCAAAGCCCGCTTTTCACTGTTAGGACGATCCTACGTCGACTCTTGGGACGAAGATGGTGTCGTCGAACCGGATACGACAATACAACTGCCAGCCGGCCAACAACCCGACACGGAGGCGGTGCGGGCGGCGTTTGCCCACGACCCACTCGTCCAGCAGTTCATTCCCGGTGCTGAGTACTCGCTGTGGGCGCTGTACGACACCGGCGAGGCGGTCGCTACCTGCCAGAAACGACAGCTTCGAGCGTGGTCGTACAGCGGCGGGACGAGCATTGCTCGAGAGACGACCCGGTTTCCGGCTCTCGAGGCGGCCGGAAACGCACTGCTCGAGGAGTTGGAATGGCACGGCCTGGCGGCAATCCAGTTCATCAGGGACGCCCGAACCGGCGAGTTCGTCCTCCTCGAAGCTAACCCCCGAACGTGGATCTCACTTTCGTGTGCGGTTCGGGCAGGTGTTGATTTTCCATACTACTTTTGGCAGACTGCGGGCGGCCAACCGGTGTCGGCACCGACAACGTATCCACTCGGCGTCGAAACCCACCTTCCTCGAGGTGAGCTGTCGTATCTGTTGAGCGTACTTGGCGGTGACGACTCGGTGGCTGCTCGGCCGGCGGCGACGACCGCACTGTCGGCGCTCGCCGAGTCGTTTGGCAAACCTGCTGGCATCGATTATTTCAGTCGTGAGGATCCACAGCCGTATCTCCGGTCGCTGAAAAACAGTATTACAAAACAGGTCGGTGTGGGTGGCTGAGACTATCCGGCGCGTTCGATGA
Source organism: Haloferacaceae archaeon B1-Br10_E2g22 (assembly GCA_001563795.1). GTDB lineage: Archaea > Halobacteriota > Halobacteria > Halobacteriales > Haloferacaceae > Halohasta. The sequence goes on from LKML01000015.1 coordinate 8,362, forward strand.
GCCCAGCCGCCGCCTCGCTGGCCTGTTGTTTGATCGCTTGCTCGTCGAGCGTCTGAACTTCGCGGTCGACCATCAGTTGCTGGCCATCACAGATCGTATGCCGGACATCTGCTCCACGCACGGCGTAGGCGAGATGACTCACGTAGTCGTGAACCGGAGTGAGATGGGGCGCATCGAAATCAACAACCACGAGATCAGCGGTTCCGCCGGCCTCGAGGCGGCCGACCGGAAGACCAATTGCTTTGGCGCTTCCCTCGGTCGCCATCCGCACTGCGTCTTCGGCAGCCACATCGCGGGCATCGCCGCGGGCGAGTTTGCCGATCATTGCGGCGTCTCGGATTTCATCAAACAGATCGAGATCGTTGTTCGAAGCCGCTCCGTCTGTACCGAGACCGACGTTGACGCCCGCATCGAGTAGCTGCTGGATTGGAGCAATCCCACTTGCGAGTTTCATATTCGAGGCCGGACAGTGGATCACGCTCGCCCCACGGGCTGCGAGCAACTCGAGTTCGGTTTCATCAATGTGAACACAGTGGGCCAGAAAGTCATCCTCGGTGAGCATCCCTAGGTCGTCGGCGTACTCGAGGGGCCGAACCCCGTGTTCGGCAACAATCGGGCCGACCTCGTTTTCGGTCTCGTTGGCGTGGAAATGCAGTGGAATGTCGCTTTCGCGGGCCTGTGGGACGAACTCCTCGAGGTAGTCGGTCTCTGCGGTTGTCAGCGAATGCGGCATCAACGCTGTCGTGATCCGACCGTTTGCTGTGTGGTCGAACTCGCGGGCGACCTCGAGGCCTTCTTGGGCGTCAGCGCGGGCGGCCTCGTCGTCTTTACCAATCGTAATAAATGCATGACAGAGGTTGGCCCGGAGTCCCGAAGCTTCGGTGGCGGCGGCGATCTCGCCGACCTCAAAGTAGCTGTCGGCAAAGCCGGTAATGCCGTTTTTAATAAACTCGAGCAACCCGAGTTCTGTCCCGATGCGGATGTCTTCGGGCGTCAGTTCGGCTTCGACCGGCCAGATGTCTTCTTCGAGCCACGCATCCAGCGGTTTGTCGTCTGCGTGCCCGCGAAGCAATGTCATGGCGACGTGCGTATGGGCGTTGACGAGGCCGGGCATCACCAACGAGTCACTCGCATCCAGTGTTTCCTCAGCAGTCACATCGCCGACCTCAACGACGGTACCGGCCGCACGGTCGACCAGCACGTCCGCCTCACGAACCTCGAAGTCAGGAGCAAGCACATGGCCTCCTGTAATCGCGTATTGATCGCTCATACTGGCAGAAAGGGCGGCGGGGCCTTAATCGGTCAGGATCGATCCCGAAGCCGCTCGACCCGCTGGCCTAAGGGTGGTTGAACCTCAAACCACGTACGCCATGTCGAGCCTTCGGGTTCGATTCCACGGAGTGCGGCAACCGTCTCGAAGGCACTCGCCAGCGACGCTGGGCCGACTTGGGCGGCAGCCAGGCTGTCGGCCGAAAACTGGAGCCGTCGGCCGCCCCAAAACAGCCCGAGTGCAGCAACCGCAAGCACGAACAGACCCTCAGAAAACGGGATGAGCCCGCCGAACATCCCGGTCGCAATGGCAATGACGGTTGCGGCCGCTAGTGCGCGATACTCCATATAGAGGAGTGTAGAGCGACCGGCTTCGGCGGCCAAGAGTGCGGCGGCCGTCTCGTCTTCAAGTTCGCTCAAAACGTAATCAGTCACGATCAGCGACCGCCTACCGGGAGGGCCGCGTAGTGACACCTCGACCGAGCGGTCGCCTACAGTCTCGACAACGTGAACCGCCCTTGGCTCATAGTCGGCGGCTTCAGCAACCGTTGTGATCCGGTCGCGTTCGTCGGCCGTCGGTTCTCGAGTCTCACGTACCGACAGCAACACGATGGGTGCGGCGATCGCTGCAAACAGAAACACACCAAAGGCGACACCAACGAACACAAGCGGATCGATAGCTGCCTGAAGCGGTATCGTCTGCGTCCCCACCGTCGCTGTCGAACCCTCGAGCATGCCTTCGCTTTCGGTGTCAGCTTCAAAGCCGTTTCCGTTCTGGAGGGAAAGACAGTTCAGCTACCGGCCGACACAAGAGGTATGCGCATTGCCGTACCCAACAAAGGGCGTCTCCACGAGCCAACAGTCGAGCTACTCGAGCGCGCTGGACTCCATATCGAAAACGGCGCAGATCGCAAACTCTACGCAGACACCGTCGATCCCGAGGTGAGTATTCTGTTCGCACGAGCAGCCGACATCCCCGAATACGTCGATGATGGTGCCGCAGAAGTCGGGATTACGGGACTTGATCAGGTTCATGAGTCAGATTCTGATCTCTCTGAGCTGTTGGATCTCGAGTTCGGTACCTGTCGGCTGGTATTGGCTGCCCCAGAGGACGGCGAGATCACCGAAGCAGCCCATCTCGCGGGCAAAAAAGTCGCCACCGAGTTCCCACAGATCACCGAACAGTATTTCAGAGCACACAGTATCGACACCGAAATCGTCGAAGTCACTGGAGCAACCGAGCTAACACCGCACGTCGAGATGGCTGATGCGATCGTCGATATTACCTCAACCGGCACGACGCTGGCAGTCAATCGGCTGCGTGTAATTGATCACGTGCTCTCGAGTTCGGTTCGACTGTTTGCCCGTGCGGACACGGTGAACAACAAAAAGGTCGAACAGCTCGTAACGGCCTTGGAGTCGGTTCTTGCGGCCAACGACAAGCGGTATCTGATGATGAACGTCGAACAGCAAAAACTCGAGGACGTCCGAGCAGTCATTCCCGGCCTTGGTGGGCCGACAGTCATGGATGTCGCGGGTAGCGATCAGGTCGCAGTTCACGTTGTCGTCGATCAACAACAGGTCTTCGAAGTGATCAACGATCTCAAATCCGTCGGTGCGAGTGGGATTTTGGTCACCGAGATCGAACGCCTCGTCGAGTAGCTACTCGGAAGCCGTATCCCTGAGTTCTGGAAGCGAAACCTGTGGGACGATGCCAACAGTTCCGTACTGGAACCGACTGTAGACGAGAATACCGGTGGCGGCGACAGCGACACCAAACAGCCCCAACAGCCCTGCTTCGGGGCCGAACGCGCCGCCGGAGACGACGGCTGGCTCTCGAGTGGTGGTGGCAACCAGCGTTACCGGCAGTTCGATGCCGCTGACCGGCAGGCCGTAGACCAGTCCCTGAAAGATGTTCCAGGTGATATGGACGCCGATCGGAATAGCGAGTTGGCCAGTGTACAGATACCCAAGTGCAAGCATGATGCCCGCCGCCGAGATGACAGCCGTGCTCAAAAGCGTCGCGTTCGGATTCGTCAGGTGTAGCCCGCCAAAGACCCCCGAGGAAAGCAGCGTTGCCAACGCGACCGCTGTATGATGCCCGAGCGCCTCAAAGTAGCGAAACCCTTCGGCAAGATTCGTCAGCAGGTACCCTCGGATGAGGAGTTCTTCGTAGATACCGACGATCACGAATACAGCAACCAGAATCCCAAACAGCCCGAGGGCGTCAGCAGAAAGCTCAACGCTAGCAACTGCGATCCAGCCACCGGTGAGGCCAACGGCTACAAGAGCCGTCATTGCGCCCGCGCCAATGAGCAGACCGACCCCACAATCAATCAGCCATTGGCGCTCAAGGGCCAGTCCATAATCACTCAGTTGCCGACGGTCGAGAAACCAGCCGACCGGGACAATCGCGACCATCAGAAGAACCCCTAACACTGCGTTGACGACCAGCGGCTGGGTTGTTGGCCCAAAGCCAACAAAGAACTCAATACCGAAAAACAATGCCACCGGACCTAGCACTAACAGACCCACAATCGTGGCGACGAACAAAAACGCCGTTCCGACAAGCAACCGCCACGGAGCCCGCAGTCGGCGTTCGGATCGGTTCCAGACGAGCCACTGAAGCCGTCGCATACAGGCCCATCGACCCACAACATCCTGTAACTCACGGTGTCGACAGTTGGAGTACTGATAGATCTGCGGGAGACGTTAGCCAGGCAGAGTGGCCAACACAATGAGTCCACCGATCAGTACACTGCCGAGCAGGATCGTAATGATCGCATGAATAGCCGTAATGTAGAGTGTGATACGGCGCGGTTGGCCGTACAACAGATGAATCGCAACCGCATCAACGACCAGTGCGAAAAAAACCCCCAGGCCGCCGGGAACCGACAGCAGTTCGGTGCCGACCGAAATGAGCGCAGGCCCGAGGCCGACAGCGAGTGCTTTGCTGGGTGCGACATCGCCGAGTACATTGCGAGCGGCCAGATGGGCCGTCGCAGCCAAAAACAGTGCCAACAGCCCAACAGTCCCGAAGACGGCAATCGGCGGCGGTGTGGTTTGTCCACTCACCGAAACCAACAGTGGCTCCATACAATCTGTTCGAACTGCGGGGTGTCGAATCTGTCGGTCGACGAGGCTCCAGTCTGCAAGAGGTACCTTCTCTACTGACGGCTACAGCAATCCCAGTTCCTCAAGGCGGCCGTCAATGACGTCAACGGCAGCCTCAGCATCAGTGGGCTGTTTGCCGCCGGTGATTACGACTTTCCCCGACCCAAACAGCAACGCGACGACCTCTGGATCCTCGAGTCGATAGACCAGCCCGGGAAACTGCTCGGGTTCGTACTCGATGTTTTCGAGCCCGAAGCCGATCGCAATGGCATTTAGATTGAGCTCGACGCCGAGATCCGCGCTGGTGACGATGTTTTGGACGGTGATCTCTGGTGAGTCCGAAATCTGAATCTGTAGTGCACGAAGTTTCTCGAAGACGATCTCGAGACTTGCTTCGACGGCATCCGTTGAGCTGGCACCAGTACAGACGATTTTGCCAGACCGAAAGATCAGCGCCGCAGATTTCGGTGACTGGGTTCGGTACACCAATCCGGGAAACTGCTCGGGGTCGTAGTCGGCGCCATCGAGGTCCATAGCCACACTCTGGAGGTCGAGTTCCTGGTCGATAGCCGTCGAGGCAACCACGTTCTCGATAGATATCGTCGCCTTCGGATCACGCATGCTATCCACACAACGACCGCAGGACGGTATAAATGTAGGCCACATCGGAGCCCATCAGTAGTCACTCTGGACGAGCATCACCGTATTCGAGACGGTGACGATGGCTCCCAGCGCTGCAATACCAATCGGGACGCCGATCGCAATCGGGCTTGCCGAAATCGACAGAAAGCCTAGAAAACAGATGACCAACGCACCTGATTTGAGGACGGCGAATCCCAACGGCGAGGGCTCGTCGGACAGCAGCGCAATCACCGCCGGGTTGGCCTCGACAACGTCAGCACGACGGACAGCCAGCACTGTCGTGACGTAATCGCCGACGCCGTACAGCAAGACCGCAAGCAGCCACCACTGTAGTTCGGCCGTCGAGACCTCCATACACAGCGTAGGAAAAGCCCCATTATCAGTACCCTCCGATTAGTCGCCGAAAACTGTAGATTACTTGTATCTACAGTTCGACAGACGCTGGGCCACCCAGCCGTCGACCGACACGCTGATAGCTACGTTGGGACACAGAACGGACGTGTACTGTCTGGAGTTGGCTGGCGACGAAGACGGCTTTGCAGTCTGTGAAGCAAAAACAGCAACCTCGAGCCTCAAAAGTGTCGCTCCGGGCGTAGCAACCGCTCGCGGAATCGTCCCCGAGCGCGTCCAAACGCTGGCATACACTCACAGTGCCAGTGAGTTGGTCGCCTCCTGTGAGCCAACGATTTCGGCCGCCGAACTCGCCGTCGAGGCGGCGACGTTTGATCGCAGCGGTTCGGTCGCCGTCCGTGCCCGTGATATTCGTTCACAAACAGGTGTGAGCACACAGGCTGCCGAACGCCGGATCGGTTCGGTTCTCGTCGACCGGGGTTTTTCGGTTGATCTCGAGAATCCAGACCACGAACTGCGGGTACTGTTTTCGAGCGGCAACGTAGGGGACAACCACTGCGAGCGGTGTCTGATTGGCTGGTTGGCTGTCGAAAGCCGGCGAGATTTTGGCCAGCGGCGGCCCACTGATCGGCCGTTTTTCCAGCCAGGGAGTATGGATCCGCTCGATGCTCGGGCGTTGGTGAACATCGCCGGAGCGAAACCGGCTGCGACAATCGTTGATCCGATGTGTGGCACTGGCGGTCTGTTGCTCGAGGCGGGACTTGTCGGCAGCAGCGTAGTCGGCCTCGATGCCCAGCAGAAAATGGTTCGTGGCAGTCGAACGAACCTCGAGGCGCTCTTGGACGACAGCACAGACGCCGAATGCATCCATGGCGATGCAACAGCCCTTCCGTTGGCTGATGGCTGTGCAACGGGCGTCGTCTTTGATGCGCCGTACGGCCGGCAATCAAAAATTGCCCGCCACGAGCTTGCAGATCTCGTTGAAGGTGCGCTCAGTGAGGCTCGCCGTATTGCCGATCGGGCGGTCGTGGTTGCGGATCGCTCGTGGGCCAAGAGGGCCAAAGCGGCCGGCTGGACGGTCGAAAAGCGATTCGAGCGCCGAGTTCACCGCACACTGGTTCGGCATGTGCACGTACTTTCCGCAGAGTAGCTCGGCGACAATCCACCCGGTTTAAGCCGCCGGCTCGCCGAACGCCACCAATGACAAACGACAAGCTCATCGCAGCTCTGCGTGAGGCCAATGCAGTTCAGTACGGCAAGTTCGAACTTTCCCACGGCGGCACCAGCGACTACTACGTCGATAAATACCTCTTTGAGACAGATCCGCACTGTCTGGAACTGATCGCCGAAGCCTTTGGCAACACAATTGACGAGCCGAAACTCGCCGGTGTTGCTCTCGGAGCGGTCCCACTCGTTGCAGTCACGGCTGTCGAGACCGGCCTGCCGTACGTCATCGCCCGTAAAAAGGCCAAAGAGTATGGGACAGCCAAACGGATCGAAGGACAACTCGAGACGGGCGAACAAGTCGTTGTGCTCGAGGACATCGCTACCACCGGAAACTCGGCGATTGATGCGGTCGAGGCGCTCCGTGCGGCCGGCGCTGTTGTCAATCGTGTGTTGGTGGTCGTCGACCGCGAGGAGGGTGCAAGCGAACAGCTCGCCGAGTATGACCTGGAACTCGAGTCATTGGTGACCGCCAGCGAACTGTTGGCCGACCAGTAGTCGCCAGCGTTCTGGGTAGGATCAGGCTGGCTCAGGCTGCGAGGGGTATCGGGATTCAGCAATCGCAAACGTGAGCGTGCTCAACACCCCGAGCAGCGTGCCGACGGTCAGCGCAATTGCAAGATCAGTCAGCGACAGCGTACCGATCCCCTCGACGCTCGGCAGGAAGAACCCCGAGAGTCCATACAGGACGACCGCGATGGCGATCACATAAAACGGTGCGTTGAGATACCGCCAGCGGAATCGGTCGGCAAGATACTCGTCAGTAACTTGTCCGAGACTGCTAGTAATGCCTGCGGCCGCAAACCACTGGACAGAACCGTTAATAAATGCGGCTGCCGCGGTCAGAACCTCCATCGGCGTTGCAGTCGTAGACTCAACGGTCTCGATCATCGCCACACCTTGGACGCCACCAACGATAATGAGCGCGAACGCAACCACATAGGTGATCAGCGTAACGCGGCCAGCATACAACCCATTGCGAACGCGATCGACGGAGTTGTCGATTGTCTCTTCGAGACCCAGCCCCCGAAACAGCGAGTACAGACCCACCAGCGCGGAAATAAGACCGAGCACAACCGCCCCAGCAACATCAAAGATCCCCGCGATGACCACCAGCGGGTAAATCAACAGCAGAATCCCGAGCGGGACGAGAATCGTCCCACGCGTTTCGGGATCAGCCAGCACCTGCTTGATCGTATAGTACATCGACTCGAGGTTCTGTGCCTGTCGAACCACGACCCGGCGGACGCCGTCGATTGGCATCCGTGAGCGAATGACAGGGACAACTGACTCGTCTTGAGCACCGTCAGTGATAATGATCGCCCGAACCTCCTCGCCGGTCTGGAGGCTTGCGAGCGTGGTGTCGATCTCGTCGCCGACTTTTCGGTTGGCCCGCACGTCGTTGCCCTCGACGCCCGTGACAACAGCGACCTCGACTTCCTCGGTGGCCTCTTTGCGGAGCGACTCGTACGTCGAGAGCCCCTGAAACATGACGTTAACATCCGAGTCCTCTGGATCGACCGTCGCTAAGGCGACCGCTGCATCGCGTACCGCTTCGGCACCGACAACTGGCGTCGAGAGGCCGGTTTTCCGGCCAACGTCATCATCGAGATCGACACAAAGGACGAGCAGCATTCGTCTATGGCTAGGTGAGCAATCCGTTAAGACTTTTCTGGGTCTGCTGAGTGATATCAGCTAACATCTTACGAGAGTCTTAGAGGAGCCGTTTCGGACGCTTTTTGTGGCCGCAGGCGGTATTCGGGACAACTGATGATCTCCAAAGGCTGCGAACAGTGCGCCATGGGCGGAAAGATGGTGCTTTTCGTCTACGGTTACTGCGACCAGCGAGACTGTTTTTACTGTCCGCTGGGAGAAAACCGCAAAAACGTCACCGACGTGTATGCCAACGAGCGACTGGTCGAAGACGACCAAGACGTTATCCGCGAGGCCAAACGGATGGATGCGCTTGGTACTTCGATTACCGGCGGCGAACCCCAAGAGGCAATGGCCAAAACCTGTCGATACCTCAGCCTCCTGAAAGACGAATTCGGCGAGGATCACCACACTCACTTGTATACGGGTATCACCGGTGGCCGCGAAAACATGCGCCGGCTGTCGGAGGCCGGCCTCGATGAAATCCGGTTCCATCCTCCCTATGAACAGTGGGGCGACCTCCACGGCACCGAGTGGGAAGAAATCCTGTATATCGCCCGTGAAGAAGGACTGACACCAGCGTTCGAGATTCCAGGTATCCGTGCTGAAACGGAGTTCCTCGAGTTCCTCGATGACGGTGCAGCGGAGTTCTGTAACATCAACGAATTCGAGATGAGCGACGGCAACTTCCGCCGGATGAAAGAACAAGGCTACGAACTCCAAGAGGGTCATATGTCGGCTGTCGAGGGCTCGAAGGAGGCGATTCTCGATGTGATGGGCGACCACGAACGCGTGTATTTCTGTACTAGTGTGTTCAAAGACGCCGCCCAACACCGTAGCCGCCTCAAGCGGATGGCTCGTGTTATCCGCCGGGAGTTCGACGAGGTTACCGACGACGGCACGCTTGTGTACGGCAAAACGTGGGAATCCGAGACACGACTGCAAGAACTCGGTGTTCCCGAGGAGTTCTATACGGTCAAATCCCATCACGTCGAGTTGGCGTGGTGGCTCCTCGAGGAGATGATCGACGAAGGCGACGTCTCGAAAGGCGAGATCGTCGAGCAGTACCCGACGGTTAACGGGACGGTCGTCGAGCGGACTCCCCTCGCCTAGGGACTCACCCGCGGTGTCTTCCCAGTTACAACCCTACCCGAGAGTCGTCTCTTTTCCGAACGACCGTGGTGGGTAACTGATTGCTGCGCTGGCTGTATGTGTGAGCACGTCCTCACCATCCATGGGTACAGCTACTCAACTGTTGGTAACTGTCACATACGTTCATATGTCCGCTTCAACCCAGAATAAGTGGTGCGACCGACTGTCAGTTCCTCCAGAGAGTCACTGGCGGTAGTCGTTGCCACATCAGATGAAACAGCCTACCACACAGCAGTCTACCCGACGCACAGTTCTTCGAACACTCGGTGCTGGCGGCCTCACCGTTGGCTTTGCAGGCGTCGGAACAGCACAACCAGACTACAACCGTAGTCGTCGCAACGACACCCCACAAGGCGACGCTGACAGTGCCGAGACCCAACCAGACGACGACTTCGAATGTCCAGACGGTATGGAGCCGCTCGGAACCTTCGAGTTTGTGACCATCGAAGACGACGACGGCGAGCTTCTCGACTGTTATTTTCTGCAAGAAGGCGGGGAGTACTATATCACAATCACTGGCTACGAAAGCAAGGAGGGCGAAGACTGCGAGCCCATCGACGTCTATTATGAATCCGACAGCCACGAGATTGGACAAGTCGCGTCGTTTGGCGGACAGGACATACACATTGACGAAGAACCTGAAGACGGCATCTACGAATCCGACCTCGAGAACAACGGCGGCCAACAGGCAGCGATCAGCCTGCTACATTTTTGTGGGACTGAACGTGAGCGCCTACCGGATAGTGCTGAGGCTGACGGCGAAGCCAACGAAACGGCCGGCAGTACGGACTAAATAGCCACCATTCCACGCCGGCCATCACACGAACCAGAGACCGAGTCTCCACAGCAGCAATCATCGCTCCAGTATCAAAAGCCAAAGACAGGGACGAACCGGAAGACGAGATACGCACCAATCGTCGAGATCAGCGGAACGACGTTCTGCATGAGGATCACTCGAGCGGTCGTCGAGGGGTTGAACAGATCTTCTGCAGCCGGGATATCTTCGGGAGCTTCCTCTCCTATCGGTGGCAGTTCTTCGCCTTCAGTATCGGCTGCCAGCGAGCCGACCGACATCCGTGTTTCGCCGGCCTTCTCAGAGATATCGGCCCTCGAGGCCCGCATTGTTCGGGTAGCACGACCCCACCCGAGGCCGATAATCGACATCGTTGCAATCACAACGAAACTTGCCGGGATGCCGATAGCCGACAGTCCAATAACTAAGATTGCACTGACAGTTGCGACAACAATTGCTGCTGTCAACGGCAGGGCAGTGATGTCGTTGCCGAGTGTATCGAGCGTACGGCGGGCGATCGTGAACGCACCGATGGCGACCGCAATACAGGCGATAACGATGCCGACGTTTATATCGAGGACACCGCTGCCGACCAGCGGGGCGATGGCGTTGGCGACGTTGCTGGTTCCGGAGCTAAAGGCCATAATACAGCCGATTACGACAACGATCACTGTGCCGATGACCTCACGAGGAGTCGTATTCGGTCCGAAACTTACGACAGGAAGCAGCCCAGAGCGGTCGATGCTTAAAAGCGGCCCGTCACTCTGGGCGAGTGCGATCCGCTTGTTGAGCGAGGCATAAAAGTAACGGCCAATCACTGCCGAGACCCAAAAGCCGATAACGGGCGCAACTAGCCACCATGATACGATCTCACCCATCACAGCCCAATCAAGCGAGTCGGTAGCCAACCCGAGTCCTGCGATTGCGCCGACAGCTGTCATTGATGTCGAGGCCGGAACGCCGAAAATGTTGCCGACAAACAGCGCGAGACCGATAAAGAACAAGACAGTAATGCTGGCCGGCAGCGTAAAGATCGCCGTATCAGTGACGAGTTCCGTGCCGAGGGTATCGACAACACGTCGGCCGATCGTCCAGGTCCAACAAAGAAAAAGACACTCATCAACCCAGCGGCGAGCGTTTTCGAGAGTGTGCCAGCACCGACAGCCGGCCCGAAAGCAGGGCCAGTTGTCGCCCCACCGATGTTGTAGCCGACAAAGACGGCAACGAGAACGCCAATGATCAACAGTACCTCTGTCACAAGTTGATATTGTTAGACCAGCCCGTTAAGTCATCGGATTGTGCCGACTGTGCCCAATCACGCCACAGCGGCACCCACAGAACTCTGACGCCCCGGATCGCCGCAACGCCAGGTAGCGTGCCAACTGTCAACAGTAACCGTGAGAAACACGGTTGCGCGAAGGTCACTGTAGACTGCTAGCGTTTTTGACCGTCGGCCCAGGAGTGTCCGTATGCAGACGCTTACTGAAAAACGGGTGTTCGGTTCGAAACACGGAACGACCGAGGTGTTTGTTGCCAGCGAGACTGGACTCGTCGGCGTGACGGTATCGGCGGACAAAATCGGCGAGTTCGGCCTGACGATTCGGGGCGAGACGACTGCCGTCGCAGCCAGCGAACAAGGTATTCTGGCCAGCACGGACACTAAGGTCTACTACAGCACCTCTGACGGCGAGTCGGCTGCCCAATCACGCACATTCGAGACGGTCGGAGGCCCACTAGACGACCGAATCGTCGATCTTACCTGGAGGGCCGAAGGGCCCGTTGTGGCGACCGCAACACAGGTGTGGATCCCAACCGAGTGGCCCACAGCTGCGGCGTCCGTAGCTGGCACAGACGTGCTGTGGGAGCCAGTCGGTGACGGGAAACTCGAGGAAGTACGGGCCGTCTCGGGGTCGTTAGTAGCGACCAGCGAGGGTAGCTACCAACTCACCGACGGCCGTCTCGAGGCTGTCGGACTCACAGCCGTCCGAGATGTCGCGGCGCACGGAACGCCGCTTGCGGCGACCGACGAGGGACTGTTTTCGCTCGCCAACGGCTGGCAGCAGGTCGCTTCGGGGCCATTTCGGCGCGTTGGGAGCGACGGCCACGGCCATGCACACGCCATTAACGAGGGGCTGGTCTACCGCCGTACCGAAACCGGTGGATGGGTCGAAGACAGCCTTCCAGTGGCGTCGCCGGCGGTCGATGTCGGCTACGGCGGAGGAGTTGTGGCGGCGATCACCGAAAACGGCACACTGTGTCTGGCTGCCGGCGACGGTTGGCGACAGCAGTTGCTTGGCGTCCGCGGAATTGCAGCGATTGCAGTGACACCCGGCGAGTAAGCTGTTAGACAGCGAATTAGGGAACCCGGTCGACACCGAAACCGGGTTTACCCCGGATGGAAAACAGGCGGGTATGACAACCATCATTCCCGGCTCGAGTAGTCAGGCGCTGGCGGCCGCCGTGGCCGACGAACTCGAGGCAACCCTGACGGTGCCGACCTATAGCCGCTTTTCCGACGGCGAGACGCTGGCAGCAGTGCCAGGGTTCGACGACAGCGAGGCAGTGATCGTTGCCGCAACCGCGAGCAACGACGCGCACATCGAACTGCTCCAGTTGCAGGATGCCGCCCGCGAGGCCGGCGCAGAGACGATTACAACAGTGATTCCGTATCTCGGCTATGCCCGCCAGGACAAAGCGTTCAAACGGGGCCAGCCCATCTCAGTTCGAGCGATGGCGAAAGCGATCAGTACGGCCACAGACCGCGTGCTCTTGGTCGAGCCACATGAGCCGGCGGTCGCTGAGTTCTTTTCGGTTCCAACTGAGCCACTCGAGGCCGCCGCACTGTTAGCCGAGCCGCTCTCGGGTCTCAGCGATCCGTTGTTTGTCGCCCCCGACGAAGGAGCAATCGAGTTGGCGACAACGACTCGGGACGCCTACGGCGAGGGGGCGGTCGATTACTTCGAAAAAACGCGCGATTACGATACCGGTGAGATCGAACTTACCCCGAGTGATGCCCCTGTTGAGGGCCGAGACGTGGTCGTCGTCGACGATATTATCGCAACCGGCGGGACAATGAGCGGGGCGATTTCGGTGCTCGACCGGCGAGGTGCTGGCAACATCTATGCGGTCTGTGTTCATCCGGTGTTGGCCGAATCAGCACTCACCAAACTCTCGGCAGCCGGCGTCGAGAGTGTGATTGGAACCGATACGCTCGAAACCGCCGTCAGCGAGGTCAGTGTCGCACCGGCAGTTGCGGCGAAACTCGACCAGCAGTGAGACCGACGGGACGGTGAGACTCGAACAGTAGTGAGACCAACGTTCTTTATTCCGGCGACAGAAACGTCAGATATGGCATCTAAAACGATCTTCGAGAAGATCCGAGACAGGGAGATACCCAGCCGTATCGTTCACGAAACCGAGACCGTCATCGCCTTTCTCGATGCGCACCCACTTGCAGCAGGCCACACGCTTGTGGTTCCAAAAGAGCCCTACGAACATCTCCAAGACCTCCCGTCGGAGTTGTCGGCCGATCTCTTTGCGGCCGTCCAAGCGTTGACTCCGCGCATCGAAGAGGCCGTTGGAGCCGATGCAACCACCATCGGCATCAACAACGGTGAAGCGGCCGGCCAGGAGGTTCCGCACGTCCACGTCCACATTATCCCGCGGTTCGAAGGCGACGACAGCGGGCCGATCCACGCGATTGCCATCGACTCACCAGAGCTATCTGATGACGAACTCGATGAGATTGCCGACAGTATTATGACTGACTGACGCCGTCGACTGGGTGGCATTTTGTAAACACGGCTTATTGCTTATCGTCGGTAGTGTGTTCCAGATTACTGGAGACGTTATCGTATATAAGAGTCAGACAATCGTACAATATTGTCATCTAGTCAACGATTATAACATTCACAAACAATTATACTTCAACAACAATGCCCTCCACAGATGTACGGTGTCCCGACTGTGGGAGCTCAATCTATACCGATTCGGACGAACAGGTGTGTGAAGACTGTGGACTCGTCGTCGAGACAGACCGTCTCGATCGAGGTCCTGAGTGGCGGTCGTTCGATGACGACAGAATAAATCCCAAACGAACAGGTGCGCCACTGACTGTTGCCCGACACGACCGGGGGCTTTCGACTGAGATCGGATACGCCGCAGATCTTAGTGCGACCAAACGCCGGCAGTTTGCCCGCCTCCGCCGACAGCACAACCGTGCGCGGATTAGGAGCAAGCGTGAACGAAACCAGATTCATGCCTTTACGCGGATTAAACACATCGCCAGCGACCACTCACTGCCAACGCAGGTTCGAGACCAGGCCTGCTCGCTGTTTCGATCCGCCCAAAACGAAGATCTACTCCGTGGACGGTCTATCGAAGGGTTTGTAGCTGCCTGTCTGTATGCAGCCTGTCGGTTGACGTCGATTTCACGGACAGTCGAAGAGATCACAACCGCATCCCAGAGTACCACAGAAGAGTTTCAGGCCGCTTACGACGCATTGAACCGCGATTTAGGGCTCCCAGTCGAGCCCACACACCCTCGAGAGTTCTTACCACGGTATGCCGACCGTCTGGATCTTTCGATGGCGGTCGAACGGCGTGCTCGAGAGCTCGTCGAACGAACGGACAAGGAAGGAATTCTCGTCGGTCGTAATCCCAGCGGCGTTGCTGCGGCCTGTCTGTATACGGCAGCTAAAGAACACGACGTGGGCCTCACACAGCGTGAGGCAGCGGATGTCGCATCCGTGACACCGGTCACACTACGGACGACCTATCAGGAGCTTGGTGGCTGAGGGCCGACAGGTCATCGCAGTGCCGAGACATGCTGCGTTTGAAGTCATGGTAGACCCACCCCACAACGCAGTAGCCAGGCGGCTACACTCGGCCCCAGGCCGAGGGGGAGTCGACCGACCGGACACGTGGCCGGAATGCTCCCGTCCGTTTCTGTTGCCACATTCGTAAAAAGTACACACAGGATACTCATCTGAGGCAAGTGACTAATTGAGAAAGAAGACAGTACGTCAAAGGAGACGGTGGACGAAAACGCTGCTTATACACTCTCTTCGGGAAGAATGTAACATTCGATACCGTCTTTTAGCACCGGAACAACCTCCGCTTTTGGGTTAAAAAACGCAGGTCGGCTGACTGTTTTGGCTTCATACGTCTCGGGGTCGAGAATCTGGACGGCATGGTCGTCTTCGACAGTGACGACTGTCGTCGGCTCAGCATCCTCGATGCGGCCGAGTTTCTGTACCTCGGGTGTCGTACCATCCTCGTGGCTGGCTTCGTACCGCTGGCCCGAGCGGAGACGTGTTCCCTTGAGCCGACCGTGAGCACTGGTTACAACCACCGGCCCGTCGTCGTCTTCGGGATCGACCACATCGCCCGGTGTGTATTTCGGGAGGCGGGCAACGAATGTCACTCGGTAGACCTCGTTTCCGTCACCGTCTTCGGTGACTAATGTCGGGTAGTCATCGACTGTGCCGCCGAAGTGATCCGTAATGCGGTTTGCTAACGTCTGGCCGAGTTTGTTTGTCGAGAGTTTGATATTCGGACCGGCCTCGTTTGATCTGTCAATAGAGCTGATGAATGCCTCGCGGTCGCCATCTTGCTCGCGGTCGGCGACGTAGCGTTCGACCATCTCGATGGCTTTGTTGGCTTCGTCGGAACGAACCGGTCGATCCTCGGCCCGTAGTTGGAGGATACTCGCAAAGTAACCGCCAGCAATTCGCCCACAGCGGTCACAGACCTCTTTGGCGATCCGGACGGGCACAGTCACCTGTTCGGTCAGATGGGTTCCACGGACAACCCCTGAAAAGGTACAGTGCATTCGGATCGTCGTCTCGTCGACCTGTTCGGGTTCGACTCCCCATTCGACATCGTCGGCGTTGATGTGGATCGACAGCGCCTCACTGACGGCTTCGATTGCCACATCAGTGTAATCGACCGCTCCGAGATCGACCCACCGGTTGCCGCGTTCGACTGCACCACACCGTCCACAAACAGTAACATGCGCTCGCTCGGGTGCATCAATCAACTCGAAATCCGCAAAATAACAGCGGTCGCAAAGAACTGCACTCCCGTCGCGTGGCTCGCCGGGTCGCTTTTCGACCCGTTCGTCTACCGGATCGCCACACCGGGGACAAAACTCACGTGAGTCGCTCATAATTGCTGTAGGATCGTCGGCTGGTTAAACAGCGCGACACAGGACGTCTCTGTGTGGTAGTGGCACACTCACCGCTCGAGAAGTCCGATAGCAGCGCTATCCGAGACCTGCCCGAAGTCCCGATAGTGGCTACCGACCGCACCGAACGGGTGTGGTTCTGCGACAGTCACGATACGGTCGGCCTCGTCGCCGAGTGCCGAGCGTGCCGAGCGAGGAGCAACAGGTACCGCAAGAATGAGTTGCTGTGCATCGCTCGCCCGCAGTTGTCGGAGACAGGCAATCGCTGTTGCGCCGGTAGCGATACCGTCATCGACGACCGCGACGTGCTTTCCTGAAACATCCGGCAGCGGCTCGCCACCGCGATAGTCGGCGACTTTTTGTCTGGCAACGGCCGCTTCGCCCTCGAGTTCGCTGTCGATATACGACTGGCTGATATCGAGTTGGGCCAGTAGCTCGTCGTTGAGCCAGTGGCTGCCGTCGCCTGCCACCGCGCCGATGGCGAGTTCGGGATTTGAGGGAGCCCCGAGTTTCGAAGCGACAACGACATCTAACGGCACTCCCAGCCGGTCGGCAACGACTCGGCCAACCGGGAGCCCACCTCGAGGGATTGCACAGACGAGATCGACCGCAATGTCTTCGGCTTGCAATCGTTTAGCGAGTTGTTCGCCGGCATCCGTGCGGTCTGTGAACTTCATAATTCCTCATACCGTGTTCGCTTTGAAGCGTCAAATATCCCTGGCTGCTTGGGATCGTTCGGTAGGGTTTAACGGATCGAACAACTATGTGTAGATATGAACTGGTCGAAAGATCGAGGGCTACAGGGACGCATGGTACTGACCGGGTTCCTGCTGTTCGCCCTGTATATCGTTTTTATTGGGTTTCTCGTAGCGTTCACAAACGCCGGAATGATCACCGTCATCATCATGATGGGTGCGTTCTCGTTTGTCCAGTACTACTTCAGCGACAAAATGGCCCTCTACAGCATGGGCGCGAACGTCGTCGACGAAAGCGAAGCACCAGAACTCCACCGGACTGTCGAGCGACTCTCCCAACAGGCTGATCTCCCGAAGCCACAGATCGCTATTGCTGATTCCCAAGTGCCGAATGCGTTTGCGACCGGCCGGAATCAAAAGAACGCAACAGTCGCAGTCACCAGCGGTTTGATGCGAACGCTCAATCAACAAGAACTCGAGGGCGTCATCGCTCACGAGCTGGCCCACATCAAAAACCGTGATGTGATGGTGATGACGATTGCATCGTTCCTCTCGACGCTTGCGTTCATTGTCGTCCGCTGGGGCTGGCTGTTCAGCGGCGACGGCCGGAACCAGGCACCCGTCTACGTCGCCATTTTGGCCTCGCTTGTCGTCTGGGTGATTTCGTTCTTCCTCATCCGCGCGCTCAGCCGCTACCGTGAGTATTCGGCAGACCGTGGAGCGGCCTCGATTACGGGTAACCCTGCGGCGCTCGCCTCGGCGCTGATGTCGATCAGTGGCCGGATGGATAAGGTGCCCAAAGAAGACCTCCGAGATCAGGCCGAGATGAACGCCTTCTTTATCATCCCGATTCGGTCGGGATTCATCGGCAAACTTGCCAGTACTCACCCCTCGACTGAAAAACGAATCGAGAAACTCCGCGAGTTGGAACGCGAGCAAGCACAGTCCTGAGGGTGTAATTTATTTAATTGAGGCAAGCGCGTTTTTAAGATTTTTACTGCTGTTAATTGTCGTCTTTATGACGTATCTTACGGCAGTCTCGGTGATTGACACCGACGACAAACAGCCAGCGATGACCGATACAGCCGCTGAGGCGGTTACAGAACTCGAGTACCGCTACGTACAGGGTGAACGCTCCAACGAAGAGTTTGAACACCGCCTCGAGGACAGTCTCAAAACCAAAGACACAGCCGAACAACTCGATGGCAACTCGCCACTCACCGACCGGTGCCGACTCAAATGCGAAACGGAAACAAATTAGGCCTCAATAATCCCGTCGTCCGCGTCCTCCGGAACCTCGAGTTCGCCCGTGAGACTCGTGACTGCCTGTCCGCCGATCCGGATGTCGCATCGCCCCTGGTCGTCCTGGCCCACTTGCACGTTCAGTAGTCCTGGGCGGTCGATGAAGTGGCCCTGCTCGAAAACCATCTGTTCAGGTGGATCGTCAAAGGCACCTGCGCCCACGTCGTGGAGATACGCCCCACAGGCACCGCTCGCGGTGCCCGTCACGGGGTCTTCGTCAACGCCGGCGGCGGGTGCGAACATACGAGCATGTAGCGTCGAATCGCCTCTCAGCGTATCGAACGTAAAGACGTAGATGCCGGCCACGTCGTGTTCTTCTGAGAGCGTCTTGATCGCATCCAAACTGGGCCGGATTGAACCGAGTGACTCTAAAAAGTTGATCGGGACGAGTAAAAAAGCCAGTCCGGTCGACGCACGGGCGACAGGAAGATCAGCGCCCACGTCTTGAAGAGTCGCTTTGTCGACGCCGAGTGCGTCAGCCAGCCGACTGTAGGGGATCTCACGGGCCTCGACGGTTGGGAGATCCTGAGTCATCCAAACGGTTCCATTCTCGGTGAGTTCGACTTCGAGGACGCCAACGTTCGTCTCCAGTGTATGGGTTCCAATCTCGAGTTCGCCCTCTGTGTTGAGCCACGCATGCGCGGCGATGGTGGCATGTCCACAGAGTTCGACCTCCTGGGTCGGCGTAAAGTATCGAATGCGGCGGTCGGCCTCCCTCGAGTCAAACAGAAAGGCGGTCTCGCTCACCGACAACTCACGGGCAATTGCCTGACACTGTTGATCCGAAAGTCCGTTGGCCTCGGGGATCACGCCGGCAGCGTTGCCGGCCAGCGGCTCGGTACTAAACGCATCGACGAGAGCCATCCGTCGTCTTGGCATGGCCACAGAAAGCAACTACCACCTCAAAAGGGTTGGGTGGGCCGACAGCGAGCAGCGCACAGCAAAGATACTATTCAGTATCGAACATGCCAGTCGAGACGTAGCGTTCGCCACTGTCCCAAAAGACAGTGATCACGAGCGGGTTGTCGAGGCCTGTTTCGACCAGACGCTCGGCCACTCGCTTCGCGGCGAGGTTCGACGCGCCGCTGGATTGCCCGACGAAAATCCCTTCCTCGCGGGCGAGCCGCCGACATTCTGTTTCGGCTGCCTCGGCCGAAACGACCTCGATGTCATCTAAGAGATCTGTATCCAAGTTCGGACTGATAAAGCCAGGGCCCATTCCCTGGAAGCTATCGCCAGTTGGTTCTTCACCGGAAATAACGGCTGAGTCATCGGGTTCGACCGCGACGATCTGGATGTCGGGAAACTCCTCGACGAGCCGTCGACCAACGCCGGTGAGTGTTCCGCCGGTACCGACACCTGCAACCAGGGCGTCGATCGTCCGCTCGCCAGTCTGCTCGAGGATTTCGAGACCGGTAGTCTCGTAGTGGGATTGTGGATTGGCCTCGTTTTCGAACTGCCGAAGCTGAACGTAACCTTCGGTTTCTTCGAGTTCGTCGGCTCGGTCTTTGGCATCCGAGATATCTCCTTCGATTAGTTCGAGTTCCGCGCCGTAGGCTTTCATAATCGATCGTCGTTCTGGGGATTTCGAGGCCGGCATCACGATCTGGACATCGTAGCCTTTGGCTGCCCCAACCATCGCAATGCCGATTCCGGTGTTGCCGCTTGTTGGCTCAACGATGGTATCGCCTGCAGTGAGTCGGCCATCTTTTTCGGCTCGTTCGATCATCCAGAGAGCGGGTCGATCCTTGGCAGACCCGCCGGGGTTTCTCGATTCGAGTTTTGCTGCAATCGTTGATCCGCTTGGAGACTCAACGGCAACCAGCGGTGAACCGATCGTCTCGAGGATGCTGTCGTCCATGCCAACAGGTTCCGACTAAGGGCCTAAACGCCTACCGGAGTCCGAAGACCGACACTCCGAACAGCCAGCCGAGGCGATTTTAATGGTTGATACCCAAACACTGGTATGGAACTCGAGACCATGCAGCCCAGCGCCGATTTCGAGCCCGCCGGCTACGAACAGTCGATTGCCGCACTTGGCGAAAACGACTATGACTTTCACGTCTGGGGCGGCGACTGGTGTATCGACTGTCAACAACAACTTCCGGATTTCGGTGCTGCCCTCGAATCAGCCGGCGTCGACCGCGAGTCAGTACACCACTATCCGGTCGAAAAACAAGAAGATGGCTCAAAAACCGGCCCTGGTGTCGAAGAATACGGAATAGAATACATTCCGACAGTCGTCGTCGAACACGACGGCCAAGAGGTTGCTCGGTTCGTCGAATCCGAGAACCTCCCGATCGCGGCGTATCTCGGTAAAGAAATTTTGGCCCCCTGAAGAAAACACTTAGTACGCCGCTATATTTGTTGGGCCAGACACTACTTATCGAATCGCATCGTATAGGTCGTCGACTTTTGCTTCCAGTTCGTCAAGTTCTTCGGCGACTGTTATTGATTCATCAACGTATCTGCCGCCAGTAGCATTTCGTATCGTTGCCTCTACATCGTCGACTTCTTCGTCGACCCGGTCGTCTAACTCGCTGATGTCCTTTTTATTTTTAAGTACTTGTTCTTCTAACTTCCCCGCAGAATCGTACACCTCGAGATCGACATACTCCCAAAAGTCGTCGATTTCGTCTTCTGCTTCGGTAATGAACTCACTTAGTGGATTAAATGTATCTGTCCACTCACCAGACTCTGAGTCGTATATGTGTAACGTCTGTCCATCAATATGGTCCGCATCCGATGGTGCGACGCCAATCAATGTGTCATACTCGTCGTAGGTTGGTAACTCAGATACCGAGTCGGCAAAGTGGATCGTGTTTTTATCAGCGTGCTCGAGGAGGTGATAGTACGACTTTTGATATGCTTGTCCTTCCCTGGGAACGTCGATGTTCCGAATCGGTGTCTCCTCGACGCTAGCTTTTGCTATGGTGAGTCCGTCGTTTCGTTCTTCTTGTATTATTTCTATGTATTCAGCCATACGAGAGCCAAATTGGTGCTATATAATAATTGTTTGGTAAGTAACGTTTGTTGAACAATGTTGCCGAACGTTCATGTGAGTTCGTTTCAGCCGACTTACTATGTTAATTTAGTTGACAGATATGGCCTAAACAGTGTTTGGCAACCTAATACGGATTCATCATACGAATAGTGATTTCCTATCAGTATTCCGTTAGTATTCTCGCGTTCCGACCAATGTGATTTGAGTCCGTGACTGGACAACATTCTAATTGATTCGAAGCGTTAATTAACAATGATTGTAATTTCAGTTCATGGTGGATTTATCCGAAAAAGAGCACACTCCTCTGCGAGGTATTGTCTCTCCATCGGTTGGCGATGCATACTACGAGTCACTGATCGCGGTGCTCGAGACAATGGATTACGCCACTCCCCACACCGCAGCGGAGCTCCAAGCCCTTCCGAATCCGAACGTCTATCCTGATCAGACACCACCGCTCGCTGGCGTGGCTCCTCCAGAAGACCCGTATTTTGACGACACCACTGCTCTGGGGCCTGCCGTTCACATCCACACAGGAAATGACTGGCAGAGTTATATTCCATTGACTGATGCCGCTGTTGAGACCTATGAAACGCTCGTTGAGTTACCGTCGCATCCAAACGTATCTCTCAACGAGTATGATTCGTTCGAACAGTTGGCACAGGAGGTCTCGCACACAGACGATTCCGTCCGAGCCAATATCGATACAGTTACATCAAAAATTACTGCTGAGTTTAGTGAACTTCTGGACAAAATTAAAACAAGTGTGGGCAGCGAGTACGTTGGCCCGGATGAGACCGTTGTCAAGAAAATAAACGAGGTTAGCAAAAAAATAGAGACGATAACCGAAGAGATCCAAGACCCGTACTATGATGTCAGTATTCTCTCGACGAGTATGGGCGATGGGACTCACAGTGACCCAATCGAGATCCCACCAGGTCAACGGCTGGCGGTTACTGTTGCGGTAGAAAATACAGGCCACAAACCAGGCGACACCCAGAATGTGAGTCTCTCGGTAGACGGAACGCAGGTCGATACTGAATCCGTTTCTGAACTGTATGGAACCATCCGTGCAACTGATGATGGAATTACCACACACACCGAAAACCTCAAAGAAGTAACCCTCGAGTGGACGCCCTCGGACGATGATGCTGGAAGCCACACGCTAACAGTCGAAACGGATGACGATTCCGCAGAGAGATCAATCACTGTTTTCGAACGACCATACTATTCAGTCGAGATCGACCCAGATAGTATTCCAGAGACAACCCATCCGGACACAACTGTTGACATTGATTTCGAAGTAACAAATACCGGTGAAATGAGTGAAGCTCAACTGCTCAAATTAAAAAATGAGACTGCAGTATCATCTGTTGACGGTGAAGAGTTGCATCCTCCGGAGACGATACTTGATACAAAAAGTCTGCGCGTAGACAGTGGTGAAAGCGAACAAATCTCTCTCCGCTGGCGTGTAGACGCTGATACAGCCTCACAGTCCGTAGGTCTGCGTATCGAAAGCTTTGATTCCAGCGACACAGTCGATCTCGAGATCGAACCAGTTCCAGTCACAGAGCCGGCGCATTTCGATGTCACGATTGATGAAGTCACGCGCTATCCAGCCGCAGGCGAGACAATAGATGTCGATTTTACAGTCACAAATGCAGGCGAAGAAAAAGCGACCAAAGAGGTCGTCCTGTCGGCTGGCGGTGTCCAACGAGACGCCAAAGAAATCACCCTTGGAAGCGGCGAAAGCGTCTCACCAGAAGTCGAGTTTAGCAATCCCGAATTCGAACTCACGACGACCGACTGGCGGGAGTCGACTCCGGATTCATCACTTGTTGCAAAAAAGGAAGTCGATGTAACAATCACGAACGTCGGCCCCGAAGCCGGAGATGCTGAACTGTACCTGATTCATCCAATCACCGAACGAGCAATCGACAACGTGGCTGTTGTAGATCTGGGTGCAACTGAATCAAGTGATGAATACACTCTCACATGGGAAATTACAGATCAAGAAATCGGTGGCACACAGTCGGTTGAACTCCAAGTGTGGGAAAACAGAGGCGTTCAACACGATATGGAAACGGATTCGGTTGAGATTCCCGAACCGAAGTTCGAACTATCAGAGGGTAACACCTATTTCCAATCCAGCTTTGATGATTCTGGGAACCATATTGAACTCACACCGACCGTAGCCAACGAGGGGTATGCTATTGGCGATGCGGAGGTCTATTTGAACGTCAATGGCGAATACGTCGATCATAAGACGGTCTCGGAGTTACACCCTACAGATAACTCTGAATGGCCAACGCTCACTTGGGGTGGGGCAGATCTCGGTGAAACCCTCGAGGTTACCGTCGAAGTACATGATACTGATGGAACTGAACACGACCGGCTCACTGATACGTTTGATACCCCAGCGTTCTCGGTGTCAATTATTGAGAAACCCAAACTAGGACTGACGACCGAGACCGAAGAGGTTCGTGTTCGCGTCGAAAATGTATCGGATTCACTCGCCGACGGTACCGTACGGCTCGCTGTTGATGGGCTAACTGAGGATTCTAAACAGGAACATCAGATCGAACCAAACGAAACCAGAGAAGTCGAACTCGAGTGGGAAGTACCGTTAGATCCACCAGAAGAGTATACCCAAACGGTGGCTGCCAGCATCGATGACAACACAACCTCTGAAGAGGTCTCAGTGTTCAACAAAATTTATCACGGAATCGGCCACGTCGGCCGCTACGACCACGATGAAAATGTCGAGGCATGGGGCGTTAATCTCGATGAATTAGATGAAGAACATACTGTTGACAATGAGTTCAGCGATGAAACGACATGGGAACACTTTGATCGAGATAGTACGCTCATAAACGCCCAAACATCTGCCATCCCAACCGACACGTGGCCCCAGACGTCCGGTGCTCGCATTATCGCTTTCGGAGAGAACAAAGATGGTGATCGCGAATTGTATGGGCTAAACTCAACGTTTGAGGACAATTATTGGGAGATGCCTGTTTTACCTACAACA
>LKML01000059.1 GCA_001563795.1 Haloferacaceae archaeon B1-Br10_E2g22
CTTACTACTAATAATTAGTGTCTTAATCAATAGAAAGATTTACTTTGTCTAATTTAAAATATAGAACAGAGAGTTATTACTAAATGGAATCTGATACTCTGCGAGAACTAACTGTTGAGTCGTTCCACAATCGCCTACAGCATGGCGAGGTAACCATCGAAGCGGTTGTTACAGCGTATCTCGACCGCATAGAACAGTTCGATCAACACGGCCCCGGGTTGAATGCCATGCTCACAGTTAACGACGACGCTCTCTCTCGAGCACGCGAACTTGATGTCAAACTTGATACTGACGGGATCAACCAGACAGAAAAGCCACTGTACGGCGTCCCCGTCGTTATAAAAGATCAAGCGAAAACCGCTGGAGTTAGAACGACGTTCGGCTCGAGGGCGTTTGCAGACTATGTTCCGACAGAAAGCGCGACGATTCTCAAGCGACTCGAGGATGCCGGAGCGATCATCCTTGGGAAAACGAACCTCCCGGATTTCGCCGCTGGATTCGTTGGCTACTCGTCGGCCGGCGGCCAGACACGTAACCCATACGATCAACTGCGAGATTCGGGTGGCTCGAGTGCGGGCACCGCCACCGCAGTCGCCGCTGACTTCGCGTTGCTCGGAGTTGGTGAGGACACTGGCGGTTCGATTCGCGTGCCTGCTTCTTTTTGTAATCTTTTTGGACTTCGTGTGACGACTGGGTTAATCAGCCGTGCAGGCATGTCACCGCTGGTTGCCGAACAGGACACTCCAGGCCCGATGTGTCGAACCGTCGCTGATCTCGCACGGCTTTTGGATGTGATCGTCGGCTTTGATCCGGCAGACCAGGCGACTGCCATTCACGCCGAGTGGTCCGGAGAGCCGTTCGCCGACGCCCTCGAGGAAACCGCGCTTGATGGCGCACGGATCGGGGTGCTCCGGTCGGCCTTCGGTGAGGGCGATGAGCCTCGAATCACAGCCGTCAACAGCGTTGTCGAAAAAGGTCTTGAGGCCATAGAAGCCGCGGGCGCGAGGCTCATCGATCCCGTCGAGATCCCAGCGTTGGAGACGCTGCTCGCGGACACCTCGTTGTACGGCCTAGTTGCCAAACGCGATTTGAACCAGTTTTTTGCCGAACTTGAGGGTTCGCCAGTCGACTCGTTCGCAGAAGTATATGAGCAAGAACTCTACCACGAAGCCCTCGAACACATCGAGACGATTGCGGCGGCTCCCGAGGATCCAACCACAGACCGTGAGTACTGGTGGCGACTCGCCCGGCAACAGGCGTTCAAACAGACACTCAAATACACACTTTGTGAGCACGACCTCGATGCTCTGGCATTTCCCGACGTCCAGGTCGTCCCGCCTGCCTTCGAGGGATACCACACCGGCGAGTTGACTCGTGCGGATGTTCCGACGAACACGTTTATTGGCTCACAGTCGGGTTGTCCGGCGATCTCGATGCCCGCAGGAGTTACTGACGATGGACTACCGGTTGGCCTCGAGTTACTTGGCGCGCCGTTGTCTGACCGCCAGCTGGTGGGCTTTGCTAGGGCCTACGAAGCAGTCGCTGAGCCACGAGAGCCGCCGGAACTGTAATAATGCTACTGTTTGGCGGCGTCTAGCCGTATTACATTGTGGATGCCAACCGGAACTGTTAGGTACTGAGATGCCAACACAAATCATGCCCAAGGAGCTACAGAGCGACGCAGTTTTTGACGACCCAGCACCCTATTCACAGGGAATTATCCACGGCAATACAGTCCGACTGGCCGGACAGGTTCCAGACAACAGCGACGGCCAAATCGTTGGCGACGATATCGAAACCCACACGAGACAGACTGTCAAGAACGTCGAAGCGCTGCTTTCGGAGGCTGGATCGTCGCTCAGGTCGGTTGTCTCAGTAACTGCATACCTTACAGATATGGACGATCTCGAGGCGTTCAATCGTGTGTACGCCGAGTTGTTTCCAGATCCAAAGCCACCACGGGCGACTGTCGGCGTCACGGGATTGGCCGTAGATGCCCGGCTCGAACTCCAGGTAACCGCAGTCGTCGAATGAAAAAGAAGGGTGCCTCAGGCCTGCCGCCAGGCGAACGCCCGATTTTGGATCGGACTCAAGATGAGATACTCGATGACGAGCACGACCCCAATGAAAAGCACTGAGTAGGCCAGTACCTCCGCGATATTGCCCTGGAGAAACCAGAATCGAACCCTCGAGCCGACGCCGTTGCTGATGCCGAACACCTCGGCGATCACTGCAACTTTCCAAGTCATCCCAAAGAGGTGTCGCAGCGAGGCAAACACGTATGAAAGGAGATGTGGCAGGAAGATCGCCTGCCATATCTGTCGTTGGCTGGCTCCGAACGACTCGGCCATCTCGATGAGTTCCGTATCGATATCCTGCAATCCCTGCCAAATAGTCACCAGTGCGAACGGCGTGTAAACGAACGCGACCGACAGCACAACAGCCTCGGTGTTGAACCCAACCATTACCATCACAATGAGAATGACAACGACATCCGGCGGAGTCATCCAGACTGGCAGCCATGCCTCGAAGGCTTTGGCGACGCCGTCGTTGAGTTTCATTGCAACGCCAATTATAAGTGCAAGCCCGAGTGCGAGTGCGGTCGCCATCAGCACTCGACTGAAGGTGATCCACAGATGATAGAGTGCAGACTGTCCATCGATATCCCCTTTGATAACGAACTCGACCATGAGACCGCCAACGATTGCTGGCGAGGGAAACATTCTGCCGTCGTACATCGACAACGCGATCCAAAAGACGAGAAACGCGCCGACTGAAATTGCGATCCTAGCAGGTCGTCTCAGTTTCATTGCTCGTCGTCAGAAGTTGTTTTAAGATGTGCGAAAAATCGCTCCATCATTGCTGATTCAGTCTCGATAAGTGCTTCATGGCCGATCTGACGCGGCCGTGGGACATCGACGCTGACCTGGTCGAACAACTTGCCGTTGCCGTCGAGAATCAGGATCGAATCCGACAGAAACACCGCCTCGCTGCTGTTGTGCGTAACGAAAATAATCGTTTTACCCGTCTCCTGCCAGATCTCGAGGAGATCCTGCCGCAGTTCCTTGGCAGTAAACTCATCCAGACTGCTGAACGGTTCGTCCATAAACAGAATATCAGGATCGATCGCAAGTGCCCGTGCAATGCCGATCCGCTGTCGCATCCCGCCCGAAAGCTGCTGTGGGTAGCTATCGATTTTATCCTCAAGGCCGACGAGCTCGAGATAGCGATAGATCCGCCCAGATTGATCTTCGGGGGGTACCTCTTGTGCCCGCAGAGCGAACCGAATATTCTCGCCGATTGTCAGCCAATCGAGCAGCCGTGGCTCTTGGAAGACGTAGCCATAAAAGAACGACCCCGGCTCGACGCGCTCGCCGTTGTGTCTGATTTCGCCGCCGTCTGGCGGGATGAGCCCGGAGATAACGTTGAGTAGAGTCGATTTTCCACAGCCCGATGGCCCCATAATCGACGTAAACCCCCCCTCGGCGATCTCGAAGTCGAGATCCTCAAAGACGGTGAACGTCTCATTGCCGCTCTGAAACGATTTTCGAAGGTTCGAAAACTCGATAACATCTGAGTTGGGCTCGGATTGTTTGGTCATAGCTGTCGGGGCGGGTTGGCTCATGGGACGGTTACGGTCCTAGGTTGTCTGGTACTCATTGGGCGTCTGCCATCTCGCGGAGTTCGTCGATCGAGACGATGTGGTCTTCGCGTGGCGGGACTGCTTCGATCGAGCCAAGATCTTCCATAGCCTCGACAAGCCGCCACTGTGAGTCAATGAGTTCTTCGGTGTAGTCATCAACCGGGAGATGCAGATCGCCACTCTCGGCGAGTTCAACCACAGCGTTTTCTTCGCCTTCGGAGACTCCGGCGAGTTGACCGTACTCGTTGACGACCGATTCTGCGTTAGTTTCGATGTGTTGTTGGGCACTACTCCAACCCGCAAGCAGCGACAGGGCGGTGTCGGGATTTTCCTCGAGCCAACTTCGCTGAGCACACCATGGCGTGATCAACGGCGGGAAGCCGGTTTCTGCTTCCCACTCCTCCCAGGCGTTGTACACCGGACGAACCTCGTCGTCATTGGCCAGCCCGCGGACAGTCTGTCCGGTGAACTGCAGCATCGCATCGACCTCGTCTTGTTCTACCATGAGGTCGTACAGTGTCGAAGGATCAGACTCAGTGGCTTCGTTTTCCTCTCGGATGTCGAAGCCGTGTTGCTCCCAAATCATCGCCTGAGTGTACGTGCCCGTCCCAGTCGACCAGCCTGGATGACCGAATCGAATGTCCTGGAGATCCTCAACGGTTTCAATGTCAGAATCAACCGGGACGAAAATCGAGTTGATCTGTGTGATACAGGGGCCGAACTGGACGAGTTCTTCGCTCTCTTGGGCGTACTGGGCGAGATTGTTGTACTCCAAGAGCCCTACGTCGTTGCCGCCGTCGGGAAGCGCGTTGACAAACCGACCATAGGCAGCGACCTCAGGATTGAAATCCAAGCCTTCGTCGGCCCAAAACCCTTCGTTGGTTCCTGCAAGGAAATGCATAATGTTGAGATTTCCTTCCGGTGTTAGCAACTCGAGGCCATTCCCATCAGTATCACCGTTGTCACCTCCCAGACAGCCGGCCAGGCCAACAGTTGCAGCAGCCCCGATGGATGCGACTGATTTCGTAAACGAACGTCTATTGATTCTCTGTTCTGCCATTACAATCAGAGTGATGTATCGCCCATTATTATACTTTTGGTTGGGTTGTCCCACAATATACTGTGTGTATGAACACTAAACAATTGATATAATATATTTTGTTTGTACGACCTAATATTCTGTTCAAAGTAATAGAAAAGCATCTAACGTCATCAATAAATTTGAAAATATATGGGAAAACAGGTTTGAAAGTTGATATAGAAAGAACAAACTAGATGGCCAGTCAGGCTGCCTTTGGCCGGTCAGTCTCGCCACCCCATGAGTAGCGTTCGGTCTCGATGTAGTGGAGCCCGCGGTCGACAACGAACATGAGAGCCATCATCGGCAACGCCCAGGCGATGATCATATGATTTTGATTCGCCTGGAAATAGAAATTAATGATCTCGCCAAGTCCGACGCGCGTCCCGAAAATCTCAGCAATGAGCGTAATTTTCCAGGCGAGCGTGATCGTCAGGCGTGTGCTCGAAAAGATGTGTGGGTACAAATGTGGAATATAGATATTCTGCCAGACCAGAAACGTCGAGGCGTCGAAGGCTTCGGCCATCTCCGGCAGTGTCCGGTCAAGCTCCTCAATTCCCTCTTTAATTGAAATGGCGACGTAGGGGGTGACGATCATAAAGACCGTAAAAACGGCTACAAACCAGGTCGTCAGGCCGAACCAGATTACTGCCAGAAATGCCCAGATTACCGACGGGAACGCGAAGGTACCCAACACGTAGACGAACAGATAATCATCGGCCCGTTCGCTGGTACCCATAACAATTCCAGCAGTCACGCCGACGACCAGACAACAGACGCTTGCCACAGCTACTCGGGCAAGCGTCATCCCGTAGTTATCGACGGCCGAAAACTCCGCTTCGGGCCCGAAGGCAGTCTGGAAGGCAGCCAGCAACTCGGGCAGCGTCGGGAATATGTATGAGGGTGTCGTCGTCGCCGCGAGGTTCCAACCGACGAACACGATAAGCACCGATACCACGATCGGCACGCTCCTGTTGAGTCGATTTCCGAGCAGTCTCGATACCTTCGGCGAGGCCTGTGTGTTACTCATCTCGTTGTTCTCCGCACGCTACAGGACATACATCCATCTTTTTGAGCAAACGCTTGCTGTACCATTGTGTGAATAGCGGTGATAGCCACAAAAAGATAAATCTATGTGTCGACGCCAGACGTGCCAACCGACGGTGGCCGAAGCAGAAAGCCGACGACGCCAGCAGCCAAAGCGAGCAAGCCCCCCACGACGAACGTCGCATCCCAACCGATAACGACGACCAGCCAGCCAACGACACCGCCGCCGAAGACGCCGCCCCACATTTTGCCCGAATACACTAGCGAGTAGTTCGCCGAAGAGTGCTGACTACCGTAGTAATCGCCGACTAAACTCGGGAACAGCGAGAACTGCGAACTCCAGAAGAACACGGCAACAGCAACCGCAACAATGTAGCCGACACTGCTGGCAAGACTCCCGAAGGCAACCACACCAAGAGTTCCGACCCCGCACAGAATGAACGAAACTGCTGTAATTCGTTCGCGGTCATACCGATCAGAGAGGCCACCGACGATAAGCCGACCAGCCGCTGAACCGACCGGCAGCAACGTTGCTGCAACTGTTGCGGTGCCAGCGGTCAGCCCAACTGCTTCAGCATACAAAATCGTCCGGGCGGTGATCATTAGACCAGCCGCACTTACCGCGAAGAACATAAAGTACATCACCCAAAACTGCCAGGTTTGAACCATCTCCCGCCAAGTGTAGTGCCGACGGCCACCGTCGACAACGGGAGTCGAATCTTCTGTTTCCGTCTCGCTCGAGGAGTTAGACTCAGTGATCCAACCATGGGGTGGGTCTTTGAGCACGACAGTGCCGAGCAGAATGCCGATACCGATGAGCAGCCCCATACTCCACAGACCACTCATGAGCGCGTCGCCGGCGATCATATACCGAATAAAGGGGACGAACGCCGCGCTGCCGGCCGCAAACGCCATCGTCCCGATACCGGTTGTCAGCCCGCGTTTGTCAGGGAACCATTTGACAGCAGTGTTGACCGCAACGGTGTAGACCATACCGACACCAGCCGCACCCAGACCGTAGGCGAGATACACTTGCCAGAGTTCAGTTGCAAACGCCAGCCCGACGTACCCGCCGCCGGCAAGCACGCCTGCGATGAGCGTGACGACGCGCGGCCCGTGTCGGTCACGCCACCAGCCCGCCGGAAACTGCACAAGGGCCATGATAACCACATAGGCAGTAAAAACAAACCCTAACGCCGACAGAGAAGCGTCGAGTTCGGCCGCCAGTGGCCCCTCGAGCGATGACCAGACGTATTGGTAGGGACTCACCAATGCCATCATCACTGCGGCAGCAGCGATCTGCCACCACCGCGAGTAGCCCAAAACCTCGCGTGCAACGTCGTCGATATCTGCAGGCCAGCGGCTACTCATTGCTACTGGGAGATCGGGTTTCGACTGTACAGTTCATATACTGGTTGATTGCTGTGGTATCTATTGTATACATTCTGGTTTTCCTCAGTAGCCGAGTGCGGCACCATCGCCGCGCGGATCGGCTCCGCCCTCAAGGGTGCCATCACTGTGAACACGGATCGCTGCCGCATGGCCCATTGTATCGTCGAACCGTCGAGCCATCTCCACCGGTTGGCCCCGCCGTTGGAGTTCGGTGACAACCCCATCAGGAATACGCGCTTCAAGCGACAGCGACCGCGATTCGGCACCCCACGTTCGGCCAAAGAGCCACCGTGGGGCTTCGATTGCGGTCTGAACATTGTAGCCGAAATCAACGATGCGAGAGACGATTGCAGCCTGCGTCTGTGGCTGGCCTTCGCCACCCATTGTCCCGTACAGCAACCACGGCTCGCCGTTTTGGGTGATGAGTCCAGGAATCAACGTATGGAACGTCCGTTTGCCGGGCTCGAGGCTGTTGATGTGTGTCGAATCGAGTGAGAAAAACGAACCGCGGTTCTGTGGAATAATGCCACTGTCGCCAGCAACGAACCCACTGCCGAAATCGAAGTAGATCGACTGGATCAACGAGACGGCCAACCCATCGTTGTCGACAACCGAGAGGTAACAGGTGTCGCCGCCGGGATCTTGTGGCTGTGGGTCGATGCCCTCCGGTTCGATACCAGCCTCGACGTTGGCAGCCAACGATTGGGAGGGCTCAATGAGACTCCGCCGCTCGTCGAGATACGCCGACGACAGCAGTTTCTTCGCCGGAAGATCGACAGTCTCGGGGGCAGTCACCCACGCGTCGCGGTCGCCAAAGGCGACCTTGGTCACTTCGACCATGTGGTGATAGTAGTCAGCGGTGCCATCGCCCCACGCCGAGACAGCAAAACCATCCAGAAGCCCTAGGATTTGGAGAGCAGCGATTCCTTGGGTGTTCGGCGGCAGCGAATGAGCCGTATAGCCGCGGTACTCGATCGAAAGTGGGGAGACCCACTCGGCTTGGTAGTCTCTGAAATCCCTCGAGGATAGTGGGGATTCATCGCCGAGTCCCCCACAGAACTCGTCGGCGATCGGACCGTCGTAGAACCCTTTACGTGGGCCTTGGTCGGCCAGTGTCTCGAAGGAGTCGGCGAGTGCTGGCTGTGTAATGACGCTGCCGGCTGTCGGTGCCTCGCCGCTCGAGAGGAACGTCTCGGCTGCCATTGACTGTTTGGCGAGCACCCCGGCGTCCTCGGCGATCCAGCGCGCAAAATCGTCGGTGATGGCGATGCCCTCGCGCGCGTAGGTTATGGCATCCTCGAACAGTCGTCTCCACGGCAATCGCCCGTGTTTTTTATGAGCTAGCCGCCAGCCGTCGACCGCGCCAGGGACAGTCAACGCCGAAGCACTGCCGCGTTCGGGAATCTCTTCGTAGCCCAACTCCTCGTAGTAGTCTCTGGTCGCTTTGCTCGCCGCAGGGCCGCTGGCGTTGATCGCCTCGACGTCGCCGTCGGCACAAATCTGCCAAAAGCCGTCGCCACCCAAGCCAGCCATATGTGGATACACCACACAAAGTGTCGCGTTGGCAGCGATGGCAGCGTCGACGGCTGACCCACCATTTCGGAGCACATCGAGACCGGTACTGCTGGCAAGATAATGTGGGCTACAGATAATGCCGCGCTGTGCTCGTGTGGGTGGGCGACCGGGTCGGTGGTGTGTGTACATGATGGGTGGTATTATGGTATCGAGTACGCAGAGATAGAGCCGGATACTTCCTGTAGTTGGCAACGTTCGACTACTCTCATCTCTGTTGTTTGTTGGTACAGTGTATCTGTCATACAACCGAAGGCGGATAAATGGATATGGTCGAGAGCCTCGGTGCTCTCGGACAGTGACTGGGGATGCGGGCCGTTTCAACAGTCGGTGTCCGTAATCAAATGTCTCAAGATACTGCGTACGGTTGACCTCTGGGGGTGCGTATCTGCGGTATTTAGCTATCGATCCAGGCGTGCTTTTCTGTTGCAAACGACCGGTCTGTCGTGTCGGTGCCAGCGTATCGATGTTCGATTTGCTTACAAAGTGCGGTGACCGATTCGCGAATCTCGTCTAGACGATCATCAGCCGCCGGCAACAGCACGACAAGACTTCCCAGACAGTCGCCGCTTTCGGTACTAATTGGGATGCCACAGCCTCGAGCGGAGACACTCGAGGACACTCTGCCAACAGCAATTCCGTCGGCCTCGAGTTGGCTGGCGAGCGAATCGGACTCGTATGGAGAACTCGCAGCCAGGGCGTCCACGCCAGATTCCAGACGCATAACAACTCCAGCGAGTGATTCGGTTTGTCGTTGGATAGTGCCAACGTCGAGGTCGACCGATGCTGGCAGTCCGTGGGTATCGATGACAACCACATCTCTGCCGGCCTGCGTGTACAACACGACACCGGAGTTAACTCGCGAGGCATAGGGGCCGAGCAGTGAGTGTGCTGCCTGATACAGCGGTGATTGGGTTCGAACTCGTTGACCGAGCGGCAAAAACTTCGTCGACAGCTGGTACCGTCCGTCGACCTTACGCACGTAGCCGAGTTCCCGGAGCGTGCTGAGATGGTTGTGAACGATGCCTTTAGTCATCTCGAGGTCTGCTGCGATCGCCGAGACACGCGAAGGCCCGGCCCGGTCGAGATGTTCTATGATGGTGAACGTTCGCGCGCTTGTTTCGACACGCCGAGTCGCTTCATACGTCATGGTACAACTTACCACGTAGGCTGTATAACTGTTTTCACACCTTTTTGTTCTATTCAATAGAACTAACTTCGCCTGCTGGATTGAAACTGAGTTTCACCGCGGTCGTGCCTAATTTCTTACATCCATATGTCTGTAATGCTTTGGCCACAGATGGCAATGTTACGCAGACTGCAGAAAACTTGATAATCAGGTTTGCGAGAATAGAATACTGGGTGAGACAGGTAATTCAACGAATACCGGCTTTTTCAGCCTTCGAGAGCACCCGTTTGGCCATCCGGTACATTTCCCTGTCGATTACATTGCCGTCAATAGCGGCGACTTCGGTGGGTTCTGCGCGCTGGTACCGGTTGACAATCTCTTCGGCGCGTGCGGCCTGGTCGGCTGTCGGCGCGAACACCTCGTTGGCAACAACGACCTGTTGTGCATCAATGACGATTTTTCCGTCGTAGCCCAGAGCGAGCTCGTTTCGACAAGCCGACCGAAACGCTGCGATATCGTCGGTTCCGTACGGACCGCCAATCGTCGACAATCCAGCACTCGCCGCCGCGTGGGAAAGCCGCGACAGTGGGTAGTGCCAGTAATGTCCAGGGTACTCATCGCTACCGACTGTCGCACCGATTGAGGCAGCATAATCTGCGGGCCCAAAGATCAGTGCAGTCAGCCTGTCGCTTGCCTGTGCGATTTCGGCAACCGAATTCATTCCGCTGGCAGTTTCAATCTGTACGGAAAGTCCAATCTCACCCGGTGTGAGCCCAACGTTCTGCTCGAGACTGGCGACGAGCGTCTCGACAGCCCGGAGATCACTCGGGGTCTGGACTTTTGGTACGATCAGCGAATCGACCGCAGCACCAATCGCCGAAAGTGGTTCGATCACATCTTCGTACCACCATCGGGTGTCAATGCCATTTATCCGGTAGCTGAGTGCGGTATCTTCCCAGTCGTGGTCTTGGATCGCAGCGATAAGCTCTGTTCGAGCAGCCGGCTTTTCGCTGGGTGCCAGCGAGTCCTCGAGGTCGAAAAACACCTCGTCAGCAGTACTAGTTGCTGCATCGGCGACCTGCTGTTGACTCGTTGCAGGAATCGCAAGAATAGATCGTCGGAGTACGTCGGATAAAGGCATACTAAATTGTAATATCGGCACCATAAAAAACGTGCCGCCACGACCTGAGACAACTGTATAATGCAATCGACACCACGCGTTTGCTTGTGCTTCCGTCACAGTCAGGAACAAAGACTACCGAACGCGAGACGTTATAGGAACTACAAGAGCAGTTCGATGACAGCATCTCACTTACTGTTCTACGAGAAACACTGCTGAATAATGATCGCAAACACCTCGGTGAAACTGAACAGAGTCTCGAGGAGTGTGACTACGCCATAATCTTTACTTAGAGTTATTAAGCAATTTGAGAAGTACTAATTTTATTCAAATGCTATTGATCTATATTATCGTATTTAAGCCTCCACCACATATGCGGCACACCTCAGCGACCGTCGGGGACTGAGGGGTAGCCCACTGTCAAGGGCACTCAAACAGGTTAGTAATGATTGTGTTCTCTCCCAGGATTCTATCACGGTGTTGGTACCACAGCTTTCCATTTTTATTTAGCCACGCCAGTTTTGCTCACCTCAAAAACCCGCCTCGAGTTGGTTTTTTGGTTTCAGTTACCCACAAACAAAAATGTCAGAAGTAAATTTTAGCAGCGTCTACTTTCGCCGTAGACTGCATAGCTGTGAAAAATGATATACATCGTCAAATCATAGGCGATGGCTCAGTGCGGATGTCGCTGTAGATCGAGATTCGGGTATTCATCCATCCATTCCGTTCCGCTCGTAGCAGCCGTCTCGTGAACTCGTTCAAGTTCAGAGACGGCATTAGCGTGTTCGTCGACACGAAGATCATGTTCAATACGGGGTGTGTCCGAAAAGACCGTTAGTGCTGCGCTTTGAGCATTGGTTCCGCGCTTGTCTCCCCCGGCATTTTCGCCTGCACGAAGTGCATCCAACAGCCGATGATCAAGTGGTTTCCCAGTTGATTCCACGAACGCATCTGCCATTCGATCAAGGACTAATTCGTTGGTCAACATATTTCCAGCAATAGTGTACGTATCGCCGGTGCGACCACCGGAAACAGACGTACACTCCATTCCTGTGTGTAACACCGTAGTACCGTTGTGGTCGATTCCGTGAACCTGCCGCTGTTGGGCGTGATCATCTGCGTTGAGCAGTGCAGAGACTACTTCATCAATAGCCTCACCGCCGCCTATTCGTCGAATCGTTTGAACCCCGATTGGTGTCTTGGTCATAGCCTGCGTACAAACCGTGCCGTACCGGTTTACGAACGGTGCCGTCGACCCGACTGCGACAGCATTTGTAGCAATCGCTGCACCGTGGCGTCCATCGACCGACGCACAGATTGAGAACGTCATGTGCCCTTCTCTTGGTGGTCGACCGGTTCGCTCATCTCTGCTTCCGAGAGGTGACAGGCTATCTGGTGTGTCTTATTAGATCCAACCTGCTCGGCGCCCGGAACCTGTTTTTCACACTGTTCGCCGATTTTTTTCGGACACCGAGTGTGGAATGAACAACCGTTCGGTGGGTTTAGCGGACTCGGAACCGTTCCGTCAAGCAAAATCCGGTTGCTGCGTCTGTTTGGATCGGCGTGCGGAACTGACGATAGGAGGCTTTCGGTGTATGGGTGATACGGCGGATCGAAAACCTGATTGACCGTCCCAAACTCTACAATTTCTCCGAGATACATCACTGCAACTCGGTCGCAGATGTGTTGAACCACACTGATGTTATGTGAGATAAAAAGGTACGAGAGACCAAACTCTGCCTGAATATCATCAAGTAGATTGAGTATTTGAGCTTGTACCGACACATCCAGTGCGGATACTGGTTCGTCACAGACGATGAGTTTTGGCTCGACTGCCAGGGCACTAGCGATTGCGATTCGCTGTTGTTGCCCGCCAGAGAACTGATGTGGGTACTTTTCGAGGTCAGTAGATTGTAGACCAACTCGCTCGAGTAACTCCTCGATCCGTTTGCGCTTTTCTTGGCCAGTAGCGATGTCGTGTTTCTCCATCCCGCGGCCGATAATCTGTCCAACGGTTTTCCGGGGATTAAGTGAACTCTTCGGGTCTTGGAAGACGATCTGCATCTCCTGTCTGAGACTGCGAATCTCATTGTCATCAAGCGAATGTAGGGGGTGTCCGTCGAAGTACACTTCCCCAGCAGTGGGTTCGAGCAACTGCAATACGGTTCTGGCAACAGTCGACTTCCCACACCCACTCTCGCCGACGAGTCCAACAGTTTCACCCCGATTGATCGTAAAGTCGACGCCGTCAACTGCCTTGACGTATCGGCGCTCGAGTGACAGCCCACCGTCTGTTCGAGTCACCGAGAGATTTCCGAACAGACCGTTGCCTGACGAGAAGTGTTTTTTCAGTCCCGACACCTCGAGTAGTGTCTCTTCGATGGGCTCTTTCTTTTGGCGCTTGGTACTCTCTGGAATTGTCGGTGTCGACAGATCAAG
>LKML01000060.1 GCA_001563795.1 Haloferacaceae archaeon B1-Br10_E2g22
GCGTGTCCTTCCAGAGCCGCAGTCCACCGGGGCGGTCGATGTTGCCGACCAGCCCGTTGAGCGCGGTGATGTTCTGGCTGGCTTTCCAGCCGTTGGCCTGTTGGGCGGTACCGGTCCAGATCGAGATCCCTGCCTGTGGGGCTGCCTCGGCAAAGCCGCGTGCGATCTGTCGGATTGTATCAGCCTCGATATCAGTGATCTCGGCGGCCCATTCGGGCGTTTTGTCCTCGACGGCTTCTTGATAGGCCTCGAAGCCGTAGGTGTGGTTCTCGACGAACTCGGCGTCGTAGAGATTCTCCTCGATGATGACATGCGCCATCGCCAGCGCGAGCGCGCCGTCAGTTCGTGGCGCAATCGGTAGCCACTCATCCGATTTTTCGGCGGTTTCGGTGTACTGCGGGTCGATGGTGACCAGCGTTGCGTTGTTTTCCTCGATGGCTTTCAGCAAGCCTTTGGCCTCGAACTGCCCGGCAAAGGCTTCCAGTGGGTTGCGGCCCCACATGATGAGGTATTCGGAGTTCTGGTAGTCCGGAATCCGGTTGTTCGAGCCAACACCCATCATTCCGCCAGCGACGAACGTCGGGCCCGCACAAACGTGGACACCCCGGCCGATCCGCTCGGGGGTGCCGTACAGATCCCGCCAGATGGTCCGGAAGATCGGCGTTTCGGCCCAGCTGCCGGCATCAAGGAACGTCTCGGCTCCGTGTTCGTCGTCGAACTCCTCGAGTCGTTCAGCGGTGTACTCAAAGGCTTCCTCCCAGGTCGCTTCCTGGAGTTCGCCGTCAACGCGGATGTATGGCTGTTTGATTCGCTCGGGGTCGTGGGTTTTGTCCAACTGGGCAAGGCCTTTGGGACACAGCGTCCCTTCGGTACCGGGGCCGGCACTCCCTCGTGGGTTGCCGTCGACGCCCGTGATGCCGATAACCTGGCCATCATCAGTCACCTTGACCTCTTGGGCACAGTTGTGACAGCACATCCAGCAGTTACCGAACGCCGTGTTGGCATTGGCGATTGGCGTTGCGGTTCGGTCAGTACCGAATCCGACCTGTCGTGCGACATCGTCTACACAGCCGCCGAGTGCAGCCATCGTCGCCGCACCGGCACCGGCTTTCAGCAGTGATCGGCGAGTCAGTTTGTTTCCAGATTTGCTACTCATGGCCCATCACCTCCGCGGGCGTGTAGTCGTCACCGAACTCGGCGATGAGTTCGTCCTCGTACTTTTCATGGAACGCTTTTTCATCCAACTCGCCGTTGGCGACGCGCATGGCGTCAATACCCATCCGCCGACCGAGCTCTTGGTCGTACGGACAGTCGTCGGGGCCGTCTTCGAGATCATCGACAAGATCCAGCGGGTTGGCGTCCGCGGGTGCCTGACTCACCTTCGACGGTGGAAGATCCGGGTTGCTCATATCTATACAAGCGAACTCTTTCCCTGTATGTATCACTCTCAACCGATGAAGGTTTTATATACTCTTCCGGTTACACGGCCGAGACATTCCATGTGCTCCGGTGGTCGAGCTGGGTACAACTCTGAGAAATTAATCAACAGCATCGGTAGTCTCGGTTATGATTTCACGATGTGTTTCGACAAGGCAATCAGCCCAAAAAGTACTTAAAACCTTCTACAGTTGAGCCGTAGACCAATGGGAATGGAACTACTGTATACATCTATGAAACAGTCCTGTCTGACAAAGGTCTCTACTAGATCGATTGCATCCCGATGTTCGACCACACCCAAAATCACTGCGTGGGAAGGTGGAGGCCAATGACTCATGAAATGCCCTACAGCTACGAAATAGAGTTCGATGTGATCGGTGCCTGTCGCAGCGACTATGACTGCTGGATGGCCGAAAACAGCGTTCGGTGGGTCAGCCATCCTGCCGTTACCACCTTCGATGTCTGGCAAAATGATAAGGGAATGTCTCCTGAAGTTCGGTTCGTCTTTGGGTTTCAGTCCCTCAAAAAATGGGCTTCGTTCGTCAACAGCGATGTGCATGCGAATGCAAAAGATGCACTCAAACAACTCACAACCAGCCTGAATGCACAACTGTGGGAACGTTCCAGTATACAACTCAGTCAGGAAGGTTGTAATGAGATGACTACACTGAATCCACAGAGTGATAACCCCGCCATCTCAGAGGAGTTGTTGTGAATCATAAGCTTCACGAGCATCTTTCAACGATCGAGACACCCGAGCCGTTGGTCGGCGACACCGCTGGGACAGACATCGTCTCGCAGGGACTCGTCGGCGAAATCACAGTCGACGGCGAAACCGCCAGCGTCCCGCTAGCGCTCGGTGCACCATACTCGCCAGCCGAAACCGAACTTGCGGCCGCCGTTCGTGAGGCCGTCGAGAAAGCGGGTTACCAACCGGAGTTGTCAGTCTCAATTAACGATGAAACGCCAGCTTCCGAGGGGCCAATTGTCATCGCGGTTTCGTCCGGCAAAGGTGGTGTCGGTAAAAGCACGATTGCAGTCAATCTCGCGGCGGGAATCGCCGACCGCGGCGCGACCGTTGGACTGTTCGATACTGACGTCTACGGCCCCAACATTCCCCGGATGCTCGGCGTTCAAGGCGAGCCAGTGCGGGGCGATCAAAACCAGCGAATCGTCCCCGTCGAAGCCCACGGGATGAAACTGATGAGCGTCGGTTTTCTGGTCGACGAGGAGATGCCAGTCATCTGGCGTGGCTCGATGGTCGACCAGACGCTCACCGAACTCTGGCACGAGGTCAACTGGGGCCAACTCGACTATCTCGTCGTCGACCTGCCGCCGGGCACCGGCGACGCGCAGTTGACGATGCTCCAGCAGATGCCCGTCATGGGCAGTGTTGTCGTCACAACGCCGCAGGATGTCGCCCTCGACAATGCTCGTAAAGGCGTTCGACTGTTCGACAACCACGACGCCGAGGTATTCGGAATCGTCGAGAACATGAGCGCGTTCGTCTGTTCGAACTGTGGCGAGAACCACGAAGTGTTCCGGGCCGGCGGCGGCGCAAAACTCGCCGAGGAGTTCGATCTGCCCGTGCTGAGTCGGATTCCGCTCGATCCGGCTATCGGCGAGGCTGGCGAAACCGGCGAGCCAATTGTCTTGGGTGAGTCAGCTATCAGTGGGCTGTTTGGGGATCTTGCTGGTGATGTCTTAGACCACGTCGGCCGGCGTCGACGGCATTCACATACGGCTCACAACAACGCCGGCGACTCGTAGCGCTATTTGTCGGCTGTTCGACAAGCATACCACAGCCGCTTTTCAGGCGCGAACAGTATAGTTCAGTTATGGCTACAACCTCCACAGCCACCACTGCATCAACGTTCAGTAAACCCGCTAATTCTGTCGGTTACGTCGCTATTCTGATGGCACTTATTACAGGGCTGTTGCACCTCGTTGCTGCGACGAACGCGATCCAATTCAGTCAACTGCTTGGGACTTTATTCGTGCTCAACGGGCTCGGATTTCTTGGTGGTGCGGCGTTGTATCTCACAAAATACTGGCGTAGCGAACTGTTTGTGGTGGCAGCGCTGTACTCGCTTGTGACGATTCTCGCACTGTTTCCGGTACAGGGATGGGGTATCGAAGCGTTCTACATGCAAGGCAACATCAACCCCCTAGCAGTGATCACAAAGGCTGCAGAAGCGGTACTCGCCGTCTGTGCGATTTACTTGTACGCTTCCGAGTAGGCGATGTCGATGGTTAAACTTTCAGCGTTTATCTGTTAGTAATATATTACGATTCCTGGAACATACTCTCTGATCTATGAGATCCAACAACCAGGCTAAAGAACTCACTCGACCGGCGAGCAAAGAACGAAAGAACACCAAGCGGTCGAGTCGATAGCCGGATTCTGGAATCCTCACTCACAGTTGACAGTCCTGATTGCTTATAAAACATTCACTGGTACAGCAGTAATCATACAGGGTTTTATTAAAAACGCATAGGTATGAGGGAATCCCTCGACAGAAGACGGTTTGTGCAGCTGACAGGCACAGCAGGACTTGCCGCGATTGCCGGCTGTGTTGGTGATGAAGAGCCTGAAGAACCAACCGAAGAGTCTGAGACACCCGACGAGGGCGACGACAGTCCGCCGGATCCGACGTCGACCGACACCGCACTCATCGAGCCCGAGACGCTCCACGAGTGGCAGGAAGCCGGACTGGTCAACCTCGAGGACCTCGATGACCGCGAGCGCGTGGTCGTTATGCGCATCTGGGAGACAGATACCTACGAGGACGGCCACGTTCCCGGCGCGCTCAAATGGGACGCCGACGAGTTCCACGCCGAACGCCTGGAGGGGCTCGGTGAGTCAGGTCCGCTGGTTCCCGACGGCGAGATGATGGACGAGGTGCTCCAGCGAAACGGCGTCTGTCCACGAACGACAATCGTGCTTTCGGGGCCGAGCGCGCTGCGAACCGCCCGCGCCTACTGGACGCTCCGCTACTGGGGGTTCCCCCGCGAGCGCGTCAAAATACTCAACGGCGGCTACAACGCCTACGGCGAAGCGTACGAACTCGAAACCGGGGCCGAACCCGATGCCCCATCGGCAACCTTCAGCGTCCAGGCCAACGAGGAGCTCAACAGCGACCACCGGCTGAGCATCGCCCAGATGCTCCAGCGAACCGATCAAAAACTAGCTGGCGACCGCGATGACGTGTTCCTGGATAACCGACCGGATCCCGAGACCACCATCGCGACCGCAACGGTCGACGATCCGGCAAACTACCACGAGGGCGACGAGTACAACACCAAGTTCGACGAGGGCGGCCACTGGCGGTCGGCCGACGACCTCGAAGACCACCTCTTTGGACTCGACGATGTAGCGGAGGGCGACAGTATTGTCGCCTACTGTGGTACCGGCTACCGCGCGACGATGAGTTACTTCGTGCTCGACGGTATGCTCGGCTACGACGACATAACGGTCTACGACGGCTCGATGACACAGTGGACCGAGTACGACGGAAACAACGACGCCGACAACACACCGCCAGACGAGTGGCGCGTCGATCTTGAAGGCCGAACCGACGGCGACACCGGCGACAGCAGTCTCGAAATCCTCGTCGATGATGTGCCCGCAATAGATTCGGCAGCCGCCAATCAGATCGGCGTTGCGGACGCTGCTTACATGGATGGCGATATGGCGGCCTACGAGGACGATCCCGAGGAGGACGACGCAGACGACTCCGAGGAAACTGATGACGCCGACGCGGATGATGATGGCGGCGATGGCGACTGGGGCTGCTAACTAACACGCCCTTTTTACTTTTTTCAGGTTTCGATTCACAGACCAGACGACTCACGGTCGGCCGACACCTCTGTAGGACTGATGAGCAATCCGATCCAGTATGATCCAATTGGGGTGATTCGAACACCGTTTGACGACCCCAACGGAATGCCGATCCAGCCAGCCGGCGAGTCGGCGGCTCGAGGAACAATCGAACTCAACGACGACTACGAAGCCGGGCTTTCGGATCTCGAGGAGTTTTCTCACTGCATCGTCCTGTATCACTTCCACGTCGGCGACGACGACTACAGCCTGCGGCCAACGCCGTTTCTCGACGACACTGACCGTGGACTGTTCGCTACTCGAGCGCCGAGCCGACCGAATCCGATCGGTCTCTCGGTGGTCGCTATCGAATCGATTGACGGCCCCGAAATCACCGTCAGCGGAATCGATGTGGTAGATCGCACGCCACTTTTGGATATCAAACCCTTCGTCGGGGCTTTCGACGTTCCTGCAGAGACAACTGACGGTTGGATTGACAGTACACATGCCAATGTAGAGACGACCGCTGCCGACGACCGATTCCTCGAGCAGTGAGACAGAAGATTGCAAAACAGCGTTCCCAGAAATGAGAAGACAACGCATTACTCAACTAGCGTGGTCTGCAAAACCGAACCCACAGTACTTTTTATCCTTTGAGCGACGGTTATAGAAGTGAACAACAGATGGTAGATGTTGGGCTCGCCAGTGAAGTGGCGTTCATTCTCGTTGCAGCCGCAGTGATTGGCGTGCTCGCTGTTCGGTTGGGCCAGCCGACTATCATCGGTTACATCCTCACCGGAGTCGTGATCGGGGCCGGTTGGGATTGGGCTTGTCGAACCCAGCATCCTCACCGAGACGATGGCCGAACTTGGGCTTGCCTTTCTGTTATTTCTGCTCGGCATCAAGATGCGCCTCGAAGATATTCGGCATCTCATCGCGCCGATCGTCAAAATATCGATCCCGCAGATGGCCGCCGTCGGGCTGGCCGGCTTCGGGCTTGCGTTCGTTCTTCCGTTTTCGTTTGAAGTAGCGATCATCATCGGCCTGGCAGTGATGTAC
Organism: Haloferacaceae archaeon B1-Br10_E2g22; assembly: GCA_001563795.1. GTDB lineage: Archaea > Halobacteriota > Halobacteria > Halobacteriales > Haloferacaceae > Halohasta. The sequence goes on from LKML01000060.1 coordinate 6,317, forward strand.
AGCTCGACAGCTGTCGTCATCAAGATGCTCAACGACAAGGGCGAGGCGACATCGCTACACGGGAAAATCGACGTTGGCATCCTTCTGGCCCAAGACATCGTTGTCGTCATTATTCTCGCTGTGCTCGCGGCGGGTCGACCCGAGAGTGCAGGTGATGTCGCTGCAACGCTTGCCGTTGTGATGGTACTTGTTACAGCCACCGCCGGTGCGGCGATCTTTGCTTCTCGGTACGTCCTCCCGTCGCTGTTTCGACAGGTTGCCGACGACACGACGCTGTTTTTCCTGGTTGCCATCTCGTGGCTCTTTTTGTTCGTTCTCGTCTCCGATCAGATTAACGTCATACTCTCGCCGTTTGGCGTCGACGCCTATCTGTCGGTCGAGATGGGTGCGTTTCTCGCCGGCTTGGCAATTGCACAGCTGCCATACAGCAAAGACCTCCAGGGACGAGTCAACCCACTGACTGATCTGTTTGTGATGGTGTTTTTCGTCTCGGTCGCCCTCGATTTCAGAGCCAACGACCTCCTTGCTTACTGGCAGGAAGCCGTTATCGTCGCCGTGGTGTTGATGGTCATCAAGTTTGTGGTCTTTTTCACGCTGCTCTACTGGCAGCGGTTCGACCTCGAGACAACGTTCCTCGGCAGTATTGGAATGGTTCAGGTCAGTGAGTTCGGTATTGTTGTCGCCGTCGCTGCTGTCGAAAGCGACCCACCGTTTATTGGACAAGAAGAACTTGGCTTCATTACGCTGGTCGCACTCATGACTATGAGTGTCTCGGTGTATTTCATGCAGTATAACCGACAGCTGTTCGACCGCCTCAAACCCTACCTATCGCGGTTCGAACAGGATGATCCGGTCAAACCTGCCGGCACGGAGTATCACGACCACGTCATCGTTGTCGGCTATGACGAAATCGCTCGCCGCGCCTTGCGGATTCTGGAAGACCAGTACGACCAACTTGTGGTCGTCGACCGAAACGTCGAACACGTCGAGGCCAGCCAAGCGGCGGGCTATGAGACGCTGTTCGGGGATTTCCAGTACGAAAAAATCCGCAAGGACGCTGGGATAAAGTACGCTAATTTCGTATTTTCATCGTCGGCCCAGGTAGGAATTAACAGGCTGATTCTCAGTGAGACGTCCGACGAGGCGACCGTATTCGTCGAAGCCGAGACGTCTACACAGGCTGACCAGCTCTACGAACTCGGGGCGGACTACGTTATTATGGCTCCACAGCTTGGTATTATCCAGTTCCTCACGTATCTCGAATCGTACCTGAATGGCAACGAGGAGTTCGACCATGAGATTGCAGCCGACATGGAGCTGTTAGAAAGCGGTCGGCTGTTCCCAGACATCACTGATCGCCCAGGAGGAAGCGATGACTGAGGTTGCGCTGCTTACTGCGCTTGCAATTTTATTTGTCATCGCCGGTCCGCTGTTAGTGCTCGCAAAGGCCGTTCAGTTGTCGGTGATTCCTGCGCTCATTCTGACGGGGCTGTTCGTCGGCCAGCTGAATCTTATCGACGAGGGGATTTTGCTCGAGCTTGCCCGTCTCGGGATCGCGTTTCTCGTTTTCACGTTCAGTGTACAGATCCAAACCGAACGCGTCAGAACCGTCGTCTCGGACACCGAGATCGTCTCGATTGTCCAGGCGCTTGTCGTTGGTTCCCTCGGAATTGGCTTCGCGCTTGTGGTCGGGTTTGCACTTGAGATTGAACTCCTTGCCGACGTCGGGTTTGCCGAGCCACTAACACTTCAGCAGGCGCTGTTTGTCGGGGTTGCTGCGGCGCTGTCGTCGACAATTGTCGGAACCGCGCTGTTCGCTGCGCCGAAATCTGATATCGTCCACGACTATCTTTCAAGCGAGATTGATTCGTTCAACGATTTGCTGGCGGTGTTGATCCTGTTGGTCGTCAGTGCTGGTACGTTCGCACTCGAGCCGGTAGCCACACAACTCGGCTACGGGGTTATGCTGATCGCCGCGGCGATCATCGTCAACCGGTATCTGTTCGGCATCGTCGATCGGCTCGCCAAAGGCTCCGACGAATCGATGCTCGTCAGTATCGTCGCGCTGTTGATCGTCTTTCTCGCCGCCGCAGAGCTCCTCGAGACTTCAATTGTCGTCGGAGCGTTTGCTGCCGGGATTGCCATCCGGGACAGCCCTGTCGAGTACTCCGAGGTGTTCAACGGGCTGACATCGATCCGAGAGTTCTTTGTGGCCATCTTCTTTGCGACTGTCGGGACGCTGGTGAGTCTCCCGTCGCCGATTGCGGTTTCGGCCGACCCGGCGGCTGCGCTCGAGCCGTTTGTCCCGATTGCAGCTATCGCCTTCGGTCTCGTTGTTCTGACGGTCGTAATCAAACCGGTGGTCACTGTCGCGTTGCTCGTATACAGCGGCTACGACCGACGGTCAGCGCTGATTACGGGTCTCGATATGGATCACGTCGGTGAGTTCAGCGTTATCGTCGCCATCGAAGCACTCGTACTTGGGCTGTTGATCGAACCCGTTTTCGAGGCTATTATCCTCGCGGCCGCGGTGTCAATGATCCTTTCGAATCTCACGCACGTCTACGACGAACAGATCTTCCGATTTTTGGTTGGACGAGGCTGGCTCGGCCAGCCGTACCACGATGTCGACGATTGGAATCGCGTCCCTGCGGGTATTTCCGATCACATCGTCATCGTCGGCTACGGTCGACAGGGTCGGCGCATCGTCTCGTTTTGTGAAGCCCATGGGATTCCGTACGTCGTCATCGAAAACAACCCAGACGTCTTGGACGACCTGCGGGCCGACTGTTCGGCGTATGTGTTCGGTGATACGATCGAGGCCGAAACGGCCGCCGTCTCGAAGCTCGAGGACGCACGGTTGGTTATTTCGACCGTTGATTCGAAACCGCTTACGGACTATCTGCTTTCGTATACAGACTCAGTTGATGTCATCGTCCGAACCAGAGAGCTTCCGATGGCCGCCGAACTCATCGAACGTGGGGCCACATACGTCACCGTTCCGGATCTTCTGGCCGCCGATCAACTCGCTGGTGATCTCGAGGGGCTGCTAAACGGAACCTACACACCAGATGATCTACGGAACGTAAGTAAGCACAAACACAGTAGACACCTCGCCTCCTCGAGCAACCGAATAGACGGCCAGCGACGATGACCGAGCAGTACGGTTTTGTGCGACCAGCCCACTCATCTACCTGTGAATACTGTTCGTCCATCCACGCTTGAAGACCGACTGCAGTCGGACGAGACGCCGTTCGTACTCGACATCCGGCCGGAAAAACACTACGAGGTACACGCAATCGACGGCAGCTACAACCTGCCGGTCTACAGCGACCTCCAGGGCGGCAACGACGAATCGCTGCTCAGTCGCCTCGAGGAGATCCCGACCGACCGCGAGGTTATCGTCGTCTGTAAGATGGGCATCGTCGCAAAGCAGGCGACAAAACTGCTCGATGAAGAAGGATATACGGCCGCAACACTGCTGGGCGGGATGAACGGCTGGGCTGGCTATCAGAACGATACGCTCGTCTACAAACTCCGATCGCTGCTGTGGAACCTGCGGTGAGGGTCAATGACAGCCGGACTCATCGTGGCCGGCGGTCGCTCGAGTCGCTTTGGTGAGACCGACAAAGCACTCGCAAAGTTGGCCGGCCGACCGCTCATCGCTCACGTCGTCAGCGGGCTCGAAGGGAGCCTCGACCAGTTGCTTGTGAGCTGTCGGCGCGAACAGCGTGAGGCCATCGAACTCGCACTCTCGGAGGTTTCGGTTCCACTATCGTTTGTGCTCGACGAGCGCGAACTCGGCCCACTCGGTGGCGTCTGCGATGGGCTGAAAGCCAGTGACTCGGAGTGGACACTCGTGGTTGGCTGTGATTTTCCGTTCGTCGACGGGCGGGTAGCTGCGGCGCTGTCGCCCGCCAACGCCGTCAACGCAGTCATATTTCAGTATCCAGACGGCACCATCCAACCGTTGTGTGGGCGGTACCGAACCGACCCAGCCTGCGCTGTGAGCCAACGGCTGCTTTCGGCCGGCGAGTATCGGGTCCAGCAGTTGGTTAGCTCGCTTTCGACACAGTTCGTCCCAGTCGGCGACAGTGGGTTAGCCCCGCGACTCGAGAACATCAACACGCCAACAGCGTTGGCCGACGCCGAGACACGACTCTTAGAGTCCGAACGAAGCTAGCACAACGGTTTTAGGCCGACAGTGGGATATTCAGGTATGGCAGATACAGTCGATACGACCGATGAGCTTCCATCGACAGCTGGCGAAATCGCCGAGCAGTACCCCGACGTCTGGGAGCAGTACTCTGGGCTCGGCAAGGCCTGTTCGGAAGCCGGCCCCATTGACGATGAGACGAAACGGCTGGTCAAACTCGCGTTGGCCGCCGGCTCGGAATCAGAGGGTGCGGTTCACTCGCACGTCCGCCGTGCGCTCGAGGAGGGCGTCGATCCCGAAACGCTTCGTCACGTGGCGATTCTCTCGATTCCAACACTCGGCTTCCCAAAAGCGATGGCGACACTGACCTGGATTGACGATCTAGTAGACGAATAACGACGCCTTTCTTTTAGCATCTTGTTGGTTCGGCCGGCTCTTCGAGGTCGACGACCACGGGAATCAGATCCGAAGTGATACTCGTGACGGCGGTCGCCAGCGTCATGTCGTCGTCGGCCGGGCTGGCGAACGCGTCGTCCTCACAGTACTCGACGATTGTCGTCTGGTCGTCGGCGATTGCACCGGACACGAAACGTGCCTCTTCGAGTACCGAAACCACTACCGAAAACGGGCCATCCGCATGTTCGTCACTCATGGACGGTGTTGTGCACACGGCTACTATTGTGCTGTGTTGAGCCAATAGTTATGTGCCCAGGGCTTCCATCTATCCGCTATGACAGCGGAAAAGTCGGACTCAGAACAGACGGTAAGAGCCCATCGTCTGTATGCAGAGTTCGAAATCGTCCCCTCTGCGGACGTCGAGTGCCCAATCGACGAACTCGAGGGCGAAATCACAAACGTCAACCAGCAGTTCATCGGCGGGGACTGCCATACGGATACAACACTCACCGGTGACGAAAGCAACGCCTCCGAACACACCGGAATCGTCCATTCGAAAACCGAACTCGATGCGATGTGTCACTGTCCTGTGTTTCTCGAGTACGACTGTATCCCTCAGACAACCGCGTTCAACAGTGATCATTTGATCATCGAGACCTATCTTCCCGACCGCGAGCGACTGACCGAACTAATCGATGCGCTCAAAACAGTGACTGGTGGTGTCTCACTGCGTCGGCTCACCCGAATTGATGAGACAGACACAGAGCAGTCGAACAGCACCACCCTAGAGTTGTACAATCTCACCGACAAACAGCGAGAAGCCGCGACGAAAGCAGTAGCGGCTGGCTACTACCAGACGCCGCGGGAGGCAACTATCGGCGAGTTGGCAACTGATCTCGGCATCTCGAAGTCCGCAATGTCCCAGCGACTCAACGCCGTCGAATCGAAACTTGCGGTCACGGCGTTCCGGTGGGTGCGGCGAGGGTATTCCGATTCTTTGAGCAGTGGTAAAGATCAGAAGTGTTGAGCCACAGTGCGATGAGTAATGCGACCGACTAGCATATGTGAGCGGGCCAGCTGTGTCGGCTGGAGATGGGTAGGACTGAGTCATCAGACGTGTGGTGAATCAAGGGCGAAAATGGCCTAACTGCGACGTAACTCCGCATGTTCAAGCGTTACTGGTTGGACTGGACGGCTCGCACGAACTCTAGGTCTTTTGAGTACTCACTCGGATGTGCCGTCGGTTGGTGGCTCGAGTGTTCCCGTAATGCGGCCGTAGAGGCCAAATATATCCTCATAGCCGGTTTCGCTTGCTAACACCGGAACGATTCCTGGCTCCTCGGGGCAGTGGGTATAGACATCGTCGCTGGCGAAGACCTCGCCTTCTGGAATCTCCTCGAAGTTGCGGTAGTAGACGTGTGGTTCGCCGTGGCCTTTTGGGACTTCCTTGAGTCCCTCAACAATCGTAACGGGGTTGAACGTTGGTGGGTCGTCGGCCAGCGCGCCGTGGGCTCGCAAAAAGCCGAGTGTCGCCTCATAGCCGAACGTCACTGCGTCTTCGCTACCCTGTTTTCCCACCTCAACAGAGACGGCCGTCGGGACTGCTGAATCGAGCGTCGTCCCGCGCAATCCACTCGCATCCAGTACGTACTCGATACCCATTGCAGTTACTGTCCGTCGAACCGGCGCTGTCAGATGGCTGTAGATGGCAAACGGTGGCGGAACGCTGTGGGAGGTGTGGATTGCCAAGACAGCATCCATCTCCTCGAGGGCCTCGAGGATTGTGGGTGCCAAAGCTCGTTCGTACTCGTCGCTCTCGCGGTCACCGGGAAAGGCCCGATTGAGATCTGTGTCGGTGTATCGGACGCCCGCAGCGAGCGCACGTTCGTTGGCGATGATCAACCGAATCGTTCCCTCACCAGCAGCTTCCGCAGGCGATGGCAGCGCGTCGGCAAGCTGTCTGACGATTCGCTCGCCGGCTGGCTCATCACCGTGAAGTCCGCCAACGATTGCAACGTTAGCCGACCCCGCCGCACCACGCTCGATACTCTCCATACACCTATACTGTCGAAACACCGAATAAATCCAGCCGTTTGTCATAGCCATCGGCCACCGCACACACCGTGTGAGTTACCACCAAATCAAGACATACTGTTAACCGAATAGTTATATGCTAAAACTGCAATTATTTGGTATGAATGATTCAGGATCAGATATGCTACTAGGTAGGAGACGCATATTGCGCACATCGGCCGCAGGACTCCTCACGTGTACGGCTATTGGAGCGACAGCCACAACGGCTGGCGCAGAAGAAACCAACGAGACATCAGACGGGAACGAAACAGAGACTGACGACCCTGATGACGACAGTGAGCCGGTTGATGATGAGGAAAGCGATGATGAGGAAAGCGATGATGAGGAAAGCGATGATGAGGAAAGCGATGATGAGGAAAGCGATGATGAGGAAAGCGATGATGAGGAAAGC